>JADGNF010000006.1 GCA_017883615.1 Candidatus Bathyarchaeota archaeon | reverse complement strand
GGTGAGATTTCCGGCGTTGACTCCAATTAAACCGCAAGCTTCACCCCTTGTGGTGCTCCCCCGCCAATTCCTTTAAGTTTCAATCTTGCGATCGTACTCCCCAGGCGGCAGGCTTAACAGCTTCCCTGCGGCACTAGAACGGCACGTGGCCGTCCAAACACCTAGCCTGCATCGTTTACAGCTGGGACTACCCGGGTATCTAATCCGGTTCGCTCCCCCAGCTTTCATCCCTCACCGTCGGGCGCGTTCTAGCAGACAGCCTTCGCCACTGGTGGTCTTCTCGGGATTATAGGATTTCACCCCTACCCCGGGAATACCGTCTGCCTCTCTCGTCCCCTAGCCGAACAGTATCCCCCGCAAGCCAACGATTAAATCGGTGGGTTTAACAGGGGACTTGTCCAGCCAGCTACGGATGCTTTAGGCCCAATAAACGTCCACACCACTCGGAGAGCTGGTATTACCGCGGCGGCTGACACCAGACTTGCCCTCTCCTTATTCCCCCAGCTTTCTAGACTGGGTAAAAGCCAACCTCAGCGGTCGGCACTCGGGATGACCCTGTCACACTTTCGTGTATTGCAAAGTTTTCGCGACTGCTGCGCCCCGTAGGACCTGGGCCCTTGTCTCAGTGCCCATCTCCGGGCTCCCGCTCTCACGGCCCGCACCGGTTATAGGCTTGGTGGGCCATTACCTCACCAACAACCTGATCGGTCGCGGCCCCATCCTTGGGCGCCACTTGGAAGCATGATCCAAACGGTGTTTGGGCGAAGACTCATTCCAGAGTTCTTCACCTATCGAGAATTAGCCCCAGTTTCCCGGGGGTGTTCTCGTCCCAAGGGCAGGTTAGCCACGTGTTACTGAGCTGTACGCCGCTCCTCCCACATAGCTGGGAAGCGCGCGACTAGCATGTCTTAGTCCCATCCCGATAGCAGTGGGGTCCGGCAGGATCAACCGGAGTTACGCACAACTGCGTACTCCGATGAAAATGTCGGGTACTACTATGTTTATTTATGGTACGTTTCGCTTTTTGCCTCTTACTGGATTTGGAGGGAGAACTATTCCACAAACGTCAAAGCCCATTTCAGACCTAACTGAGCAATTAGTCAGGTCTACATGTGTGTCCCCGCAATTGGAGGCCAACACCCGCATCCCTGTAAGGCGTAGTCGCCGTTTCGGTTGGGGTTGAGCCGCCGCCAAGTTGATATTGCGGGGCAGCTGAATTAGCTGACTTTAATCAGAAGCACCTTCAGCCCATATAAACATTGCGTCCGACCGAGAAATAAACATTACTTTTTCCAAGAAACATGGAATTGGACACCAAACTTACGTGTTTTCTACTCCAGTCACGTATCTTCCTCTGCTTTGAATATTTCTTCGTAGAGTTCCAATTGTGCCTATTTTCTCCAGCGTCACTTTTTCTTCGGTAGAGATTCGGGTCTGTTTTGGGTCTTAGCGGGTTTTCTTTTGTTGTCAGCTATTTAGATAACTGTGAATTCTTCACGACTTATTTGCCGTTTTCTAAATGGGTTACATTTTTTGACGAAAGCCTAATGCCAAAATAGCATTTATGCAGTTTGCAGGAAACTTTCAGCAGGTTGCATCTTTCATGCTCGGTTGAAGAATTGTTGTTACCAATCGCCATCAACATAAATTTATCAACAAAAAAAGTCCCATCTTATTTGGTGAAGTTTTATGGAAGAAGTTTTTGAACGCACACCGCAGAAAGCAAATCTTGAAGAAAATAAGGAAACAGAGTCGCATGTACTCGAACACTATCAACCCCCAATAGGCACATGATTAAACTAACAGAGATCTTGAGCGTCTTAGCAAAAAACCTGCCTATTGGAACAGCTACTATACGACTTAATGACAAGCTCAAATTAAGATTCATTCTTAATAAAATGGGCTATTAGAGAAAAGCTACTTATTTTTTATCTCATATACCCAAAGGTCTTCTCGAGACCTAAACAAGAAGCAAATCTAAGATAGAACAAAAGAAAAGGTTTAGGTGTTGCCAGCTTTCCCGGTTTCTCGTGGCCGAAGACCACAATACAGCGGGGAACGGAACACGGTTTAACTTCTGAGTTCGGAAAGGGATCAGGTGGAACCCGCGCCCAATGGCCGGCAAACAATCAACCGAACATAACAAACGCGTAGATTAACCTTTCGTTTCTAGATGCCGCTATGTTAAGGAGTCCGCAAGTGCATGTTTCAGGGTTCTATTTGCTATTTCGGCATCAAATTTTTCTTGCCAGGATTTTTTGGAAGACAACGAAAAAATGAAGAAAAGGTAAAGATTGATGTTTCATAAACCTTAAAAGAAAACCCGGCTTAATCCATTTTGGGCGGGTTCAAAGGGAAACGCATCCGGTGGTTCGCCACTGAGGGCGTCTTCCGCACAACTTTGACCCAACCCACCTCAAACCTTTTACACTTTTACTGTTGCGACTTTTTTGGACCACGGATCTTCATGGCTTGCTCCATGAATCTCAGCGGTATCTCCAGAATTCTCGACACGAAACCTATACCTCCAAACATTGACCTCATGTTATCAACATCCACTTGATTAATCCCACCAATCGCAGGAGCTAAACCCAAGTATATAACAATAAAAACGACAAAACCCAACAGAAGACTTCCAATATTGCTCGTCCACAAAGAGAGACCAAAGACCTTCAGATTTGTCTGCGCCAGTGATGCGGTAAAATAAGAGGCGACAGCGGCGACACCTGAGGAAAAGAAAATTTTGGCCGCAACCTGAAAATCTGCTTTAGCTTTGAACCGCCGCCAAATCCAAAATAGCCCCCAAATTGAACCGGGTAAGCTGCATAGGAGAATACCCACTATGCCAATTATTGCTCCAACCATGGGAGTTAGGCTTCCTGAGAATCCTATTAAGATTATGAGTAAGGGTGCACTGAAGGAGAGTGAGAGCAGAGCTTGAAGCATGAGTTTGCCGGTTTCGCCTATCCCTGATAACAATGCACCTAAACTTAAGCTGCCAACCACTACGTAAAGGTTGATTATGACAATTAGAGACAGAAACAGTGGTGCATTGGGAAATTTCCCTAGCCACAGCGTATAAATCATCGGACCTGACAACGCCATGACAAGCATCGTTGCGGGAACAACCAAAATCGAAGTGTACTTCACGGAAGAGGCAAAAACCGTTTTAAGCAATTCAGGCTCGTTCTGAACATCTAATTTGGCGAATGCGGGAAACAGGGCAGTGGAAATTGGAATGGTGAAGAACGTCAAGAGAACCGTGAAATATGAAGCCGCATAGAAGTCGCCCATAAGGGATGTCCCTGCAATGGGAGCCATCAAGAAAGCAAACAGTAAAGGCGAAACTCCAATCACAATGTTAGAAACCATTAAAGGCACTCCGAACGAAAGCATGGGTTTGAGAGTTTTGCGAATGTCGCGTTTGCCTGTCTTCTCCAGCGGTCTAAACATAACAATGTAGACTATTGAGATACCAACTAATGCGCCGACGAGGGCAGAAACCGAAGCACCTGTGATAGCGCCCAACGCCCCAAAACCCAAAACGACAAGGAGCGGACCGATGGCGGTTTTCGCGACGGCTTGAAGCGTAAGTATTATGCTGTTATATTCCATCTTTTCGAAACCAATAAAAATGCTGCCTGCTGCAGCCATCAATGCTCCAGCAAAAATGGACAAAGACATTACCGCGATGAGAGTTGAGGCTTCGGGCATTTTTAGATAGGAAGCCAGCAAACCCGAAACGGCAAAACAGATGGCAGACAATACTGCGCCGCTGATTATTTCGAAAACAGTTCCAGACACTATGACGTCGTGAATTTCGTCTTGTCTACCAGAGGCTCGTAGACTGGCGATTTGCTTGGTCATTGCAGAGTTAACGCCCCAATCGCGGAAGTAGTTAATTATCCCTGAAGGAATTAAAGCGACGCCGTAGAGCCCAAGTTGGTCCCTGGAAAGAAGCCACCCTAAGACAATTGTTCCCAAAGCCATGATGACGGTTGAAGCGACGACCCCAATTAGCATCTGGAAACTGCCAGTCGCCGAAGACTTCCCCATTTTCATTGCTTTGTCCATAGCTAACCCAGCTACATCACAGTTATTTAACTTGCTTTAGTTTAAGCTTTGAGAGACAAGTGGCACTTTTTTTCCGCTCATTTTCAGTGCTAAGTCGAAGTAGCACCCATTTTGTTGGGGGCGTTGGCGTTTCGATTGAAACGTGGTATACGTTATAAGAAGCTTTTTGGAGACGCTATAACGCTGGATTGACGTATCCCATAACTAAACCTGTCAAACTTCTAGCTATCACAAAAGTCTAAGGAAAACAGAACGGAAAGAGATTCTTTGTTCTTTAAGAGCAACATTGACTACTTGTGCAGCCAGCCGCGGCCCCCTTTTTTTGGCTGCTGTGGCTCTTTCTTTTCTGGGATGTAGGATTCGGCCCGTTTGATTTTCTGTTGTTTTTTGCTTGTAATTTCAGTTTTGATGAATTTGTTCCAGCCGCCAACCTGCGTGTCTGGCTGGATGAACTTCTCGGGGTTTTCAACTTGGTGACGGTCCAGAATTTCCTTGAAGTTTAAGGCTTTGAAATCTCTTGTGGCATGAATTACAGTGCCTTGGTCAACGTATAACGATGAGAAGTCAGTTGTAGCCACGCCTTCTGCGCGCGTGCGATCGTCGAAGCGTTCTTTCCAGAGCCGCTTCCACTCGACTTTCAGTTTTTCAACTGTTTCTTTCTGGGATGACGACATCTTATTTGGGCACCTCAGAAAAAATTGCTGAAAAGAGTAATTTGGTTAACTTCATTTTGAGTTTTCTCTCCTAGACGATTTTGTCCTATTGCCGAGTGGTATGATTACATCGTGTTCTAGAACAAAGATAAGGTTTTCTATATCATACAAAAAGAGAATCTATGTACTTAGCTGATAGAAATTGCATGCGCTATCATGTGAATCACTGTAGGGGCACACCAAGATAACAAACGCGTTGAAAAAACAACTTTGAAAGTTTTTGCAACGTTTAAATCTTACAGTACGCAAATAAAGATGGAGCTAACATTATGATAAGCCCAGTTTCTGTGAAAGATGTCTATTCAACAACATTTTATACCGTTAACGAGAACGACACGTTATCACGGTGCTTAGAACTCTTTAAGAAAGATGCCCCGCCAGCGCTGGCGGTTCTTGATGAAAAAGACAAGTACTCAGGTGTCATCTCGAGAAGATGGATAGTCCGAGCAAGACTCGACCCCGCCACAACAAAAGTTAAGTCTCTAATGCGTTCCGCTCCCAAATTAGAACTTGACATGTCCCTGAGCAAAGCCGCAAAAATGATGATTCAGAGCGGTGTGCGACAGTTGCCAGTTTTTGAGAAGGAGAAACTACGCGGCTTCGTAACAGATGAAAACATCATCCACGGAGCAGTAACGCAGGAATGGGGCAGCACGCCAATTGAGCAAATAATGAGCAAAGCACCGTTCACTCTTGACGTAACTCGGTCAGTCGGTGCAGCCTTGAGCCTCTTTCGGGAACACGACATAAGCCACGTACCCGTAATAGAAAATGGAAAAGTCGTAGGCATCGTAAGCACCCAGGACATCATACAAAACGTTTTCCAACCCAACCAACGCCAAACCCTGGGCGACATAAAAGGCGAGAAAATTCAAGTTCTGAGCATCCCCGCAAAAGGAGTCATGACCAGCCCCGTAGTCACAGTTACACCTGAAACTACGTTGAAAGATGGAGAAAACATGATGCACAAGTTTAATGTCCATTGCCTCGTAGTTCTGGCTAAAGATCGGTTGGTCGGTATCGTGACTAAATTGGATTTCCTTGAGCCGATTTCCCAGATGGAAGACCTTGACCGTCGCTTAACGATTCAGTTTGCGTCCAAAGGTGCAGTGATTGATGAGAGCGCGCAAGGGTTCATGATGGGAGAATTCGACAGTTTCACACGTAAATACAAGGATCTGTTGGAATCGGGCACTTTGTTTGTTTATATGAAGCTCCATGGAGCGAATCATAAAGGGCAGCCACTTATTCATTGTCGCCTTCAACTGCGAACGGTGAAGGGGGTCAAGGGCTTTTTCTTTGCCTCTTCAGAGGGCTTCGGTGTGGAACCAACCTTCCGCGTGGCTTTGGACCGTCTGGACAAAAGGATTCTAAGAAGCAAAGAACTTTCCTTCGACCCAACGTACGCAAGGGAATACCTTCGGAAGTACGGGTTCCCAACAGAAGAACTCTAAACTTCCTTTTTCTTCTTGTTAAATTCTGCCGTGACTTGATGAAGAAAATTCTGTTTGTTTGCGTTGAGAATGCAGGTCGAAGCCAGATGGCGGAAGCCTTCGCCAACAAATATGGGAAAGACAGGATTATAGCTTCAAGTGCTGGAAACAAGCCAGCAGAAAAAGTTAACCTTGCCGTTGTTGAGGTCATGAAGGAAACGGGGATCGATATCTCCCAAAATAAACCAAAACTGATAACTTTCCAAATGGCACAAGAACCAGACTTAATTGTAACGATGGGCTGCAATGACCAAGGAGTCTGCCCCGGACCCTTCTTTAAGCCTACAATGGACTGGAAACTTGAAGACCCAAAGGGGAAACCAATTGAGAAAGCGCGGATAATCCGAGATGAAATTGAAAAACGGGTTAAGGCGCTTATTGAACAAGTTGGTTAGCGTTTATCTTGTTTTAACGATGTACGTTGCTTCTACACTATGAGGCGTTGTTTCCCGAGTTTTCCTTTGCACCAGCTCTGCGTAGTCAACGAAGACTTTGAAATCTTTGGCGAACCCGTCAACGTATTTTTGGACATCGCCGCATTCATAGCAGAAGGGACCCGCAAAAGAAACAATAACCATTTCAGGGGAAAAGTTAACGAGTTTTGTTACGGCTTGGGGACTGTTCAACCTGTTGTACAGGAGAACGGTTTTTTTGAGGGCTGCCTCAAGGTCTGGTTGCGAAATCATGTCCTCAGCCTCTTTAGACTTCGATTCGGCTGCCGTCAAAGCCCAATTTGGACATGCCCAGTTCGTCTTTGACCTCGCTTAACCTCGCCATCGTAAAGACAGGTCCGTCTCGGCATACACGGTACTTGCCAATCATGCAACTTCCGCACAAGCCTATGCCGCACCGTATTAATCGCTCCAAACTGGCTTCCATGGCTATTTTGCGTTTTTCCGCGAAGTTAAAAATTGACTTAACCATCTTTTCGGGTCCGCAAGTATAAATCATATTGAATTTCTGCTTATCCACTAGCTTCTCTAGCGGCTCCGTTGCTAAGCACTGCAACCCGTAGCTGCCGTCTTCGGTAGTGGCTATTGCGCTCTCGTCAGTGCAAACCGCATCCAATTCGGTTAGATATAGGAGTTCGTTTTTGGTTTTGGCGCCAATCACGAAGCTTAAACGGTCCACTTTTGCAGCGAGTCGTTTGGCAAGGAAAAGCAGGGGTGCAGTTCCTGTTCCGCCTCCGATAAGGAGAACTCTACCACGGGTTTCGGTAAAGCTGGTTCCAAACGGACCCCGAAGACCCAATAGGTCGCCTGTCGTCAGATTGTGGAGGTGGCGTGTCGCATCACCAACGGCTTTAACGCTAAACTGAACTTGACCCTCGCCCGCATTCAGAATGCTCAGCGGTATTTCGTCGATACCTGGTATCCTGAGCATCAGGAACTGTCCTGGGTTGGCTTTGGAGCATATGTCGTCTTCCAGGGTGAAGGTTTTCACTGTGGGACTTTCGCTTTTAACGCTTTTAATCGCGGTCGTCCTGATGGTGTTAAGCTTGGTGAGATAGGCCGACAATTTCTTTGACACTTCCATATCCTTTCCGTTTCAAGTATGCGGTTACTCCTTTGTTGATAGCTTCAAAAACTGCGGGTTCCTCGAAAGCGATTGCCGTACCAACTTGTACGGCTGAGGCGCCAGCGAGGAAGAATTCTAAGGCGTCCCTCCAATCAGACACGCCTCCGCAGCCAAAGATAGGCGTTTTAGGTAGCGCCTCAAAAATGTCGTAGACGCATCGAACGGCGATGGGTTTAATAGCGGGTCCCGATAAGCCACCTCGGACGTTGCTCAGGATTGGTTCCTGTGTTTCTACGTCGATAGCTAAGGCGCGGACCGTATTAATTACAGTGAGGGCATCGGCCCCCGCTTTGACCGCGGCTTTCCCCAACTCTACAATGTCGGTAACGTTAGGCGACAGCTTAACGATAACGGGTTTCTGGACGGCTGATTTAACAGCACAGACGACGTCTGTTAGCAGCTTAGGGTTTTGCCCAATCTCAGAGCCGGTATACTTCACGTGAGGGCATGAGACGTTAAGTTCCACAGCATCTGCGCCTGCCTCGGCTGCTTTCACTGCGACCAAAGCGTATTCTTCTGAGGTATAGCCGAAAACGCTCACAATAAGCGGCACTTTCAGGACGGATTTCGCGTATTTAAGCTCCTCAGTGTATTCATTTATACCCGGGTTAGGCAAGCCAACTGCATTAATTAAGCCACTTTTCGCTTGGACCACGGTTGGGTTTGAGTAACCCACCCGAGGCGAAACACCGACAGATTTGGTAACGATTGCCCCCGCGCCGCTTTCCTCCACGAATTTGAAGGAATCCCCTGTGTACCCCAATATCCCCGAGGCTAAGGCAGTCGGGTTCTGCAGCTTCAATCCTGCTATGTTTACTGTTAACAAGTTGTTGTTCAAGGGTGACTCGCACCTGAAACGATTCTAACTAGTGGTTACACTCTTACAGAGATAAAGCTTCTTTTTATCCTGAAAGCCTAAAACACAACGCTGAGTTAAAATTATTTTTCTCTGAACGGTCAACATTGTTTTTAAGGCCCTTTAACAAAGAACTATCACATTGGAGATTTACATGGCGTCCGCGGAAAGTCAATCACACGGCGCAAACAAAGGCAGAAGTGGGAAAACCGAGCAAGTCAAAAGAGCAGGGTCACCAAAAACAATCGCTTTGGTTGCTTTTGGAGCTTTGACTCTTATTGCATTGTTCTACTTGAGCCAGTGGGACTATCTACTTTTTCACAGTTCAGTGGAGGTTTTTACTATAATCATTGCTTTCACCACCTTTGCCATAGCATGGAACAGTCGTCGACTCATGGACAACAACTACCTTCTCTTCATCGGCATTGCATTCCTCTTCGTTGGCGGTTTGGACTTGTTGCATACATTTGCATATAAGAACATGGAGGTTTTCCCATGGATTGGTGCAAACGCAAACGTTGCCACGCAATTGTGGATAGCCATGCGTTACCTGCTGGCTTTTTCCCTGCTTGCGCCATTGCTGTTCACGCGAAGAAAAATCCACTCAAGCCTCGTCTTCGCGGGATATTCTGTAGCGGCGGTTTTGTTTGTAACTTCGATTTTTTACTGGCAAAACTTCCCTGTCGCGTACGTTACTGGGGTCGGGTTAACTCCTTTTAAGGTAGGCAGCGAATACGTTATTTCCTTTATCTTTCTTGCAGCGATGGGTCTTTTGTACCTGAAACGGCAGGAATTCAACGGCAATGTGTTTAAGATGCTGATGGCGGCAATGGCGTTTGCAGTTGCCTCCGAATTATCCTTCACATTATACACTGACGTTTACGGCATAGCCAACATGGTTGGGCACCTGCTAAACGTGGTTTCATTCTACTTCATTTACAGAGCACTCGTGGAAACAGGCCTCACCAAACCCTACGAACTGCTTTTCCGCAACCTCAAACAGAGCGAAGCCAATTTGGAGATCCGAGCGGGGGAACTCACACAGGTCAACGACCGGTTAGAGGCGGAGATTGCGGAACGGGAAGTGATGTCGGAGGCGTTGCGGGAAACTGGGGAACAGTTGCAGATGAAGCTGGACTCAGTGCTTTCTCCAGATGTGGAAATCGGAGAACAAGAATTAGCCAACATCATCGATGTTATCGCTCTGCAGTCGATAATGGATAATTTGCACTCTGTTACAAACATGGGTTTTGCTTTAATCGATCTCAAAGGAAAAGTGCTTGTTGGCACAGGTTGGCAAGATATCTGCACAAAATTTCATAGGGCTAACCCTGAAACCTGCAAAAACTGTGTAGAAAGCGATCTTGAACTTTCTAGCGGAGTTAAACAAGGAGAAATTCGACTTTACAAATGCAAAAACAACTTGTGGGACGTAGTCACGCCGTTGGTCATTGGTGGCAAGCATGTTGCTAACGTGTTTTTCGGCCAGTTCTTTTTCAAAGACGAAAAAGTCGATAGAAACCTGTTCAAAGCTCAAGCAGAGAAGTACGAGTTTGTCCAAGAAGATTATCTTGCGGCCTTCGACCGGGTTCCAAAGTTCAGTAGAGAAAAAATCGAAAACCTCATGACGTTTTACTCGAAGTGGTCTGACCTGATTTCTAAGCTGAGCTACAGCAACCTCAAGTTAGCTAAGTCTTTGGCGAACCAAACGGAGCTGCAGGTGAAACTTGAAGACAAAGCGGCTGAAGTGGAAGAGTACGCTTGCAGCATGGAAGCTCTTGCTGAGGAGAGGGCTAAAAAACTTAAGGATGTGGAAAGGTTAGCTACTATAGGTCAAACTGCGGGCATGGTGGGACATGATATCCGGAACCCTTTGCAGGCTATAACGAGCGAGTTGTTCTTAGCGAAAAGCGACATTTCTGTGTTGCCTAATGGCGAACAAAAAAGTAATTTGAACGAAAGCATTGACAGCATTGAGAAAAACGTGTTCTACATTAACAAGATTGTGGCGGATCTCCAAGATTTCGCCCGACCTCTTATTCCAAAGAGAGAAACCGTTAACGTTGGGGGCTCAATTAAAGAATCCTTAGCTATGGTTGCGATTCCGGAAAACATCCAGATCAAATTATCTAATGTGGAAAGTTTGCCTCCGTTGACAGCTGACTCAACCATGCTTAAACGGATCCTCACAAATTTGATTCAGAATGCGGTGCAAGCAATGCCAAACGGCGGCAAAGTAACCGTTGGAGCAATACGCGAGAACCGCATAGTAAAAATCATTGTGGAAGACACTGGCGAAGGTATCCCTGAAGAAGCAAAAGCCAAACTGTTCACGCCTCTTTTCACCACCAAATCTAAAGGTCAAGGCTTCGGGTTGGCGGTGGTGAAGCGGTTAGTGGAGGCGCAGGACGGCGAAATATTCTTTGAAAGCGAGCAAGGAAGAGGAACCAAATTCATCGTTCAATTCCCTTTCAACTGAGTTTGCTTCTTGCTTGCTTCGACTCACATATTGTTCTTTTATGATGTTTTTAGGTACTTTAACTAGCAATGGATACACGTCAGCCTGTGAAAGTGTCGCCAATTTCTCAATTCATGTTTGGCGCCTAATATTCAATGTATGCAGAAAAGAGAGGAGGGGTCGCTATTGGTTGGAAAACAAGCCAAAACCATGTTCGAAAAAGGTAAGGAAGAGAAGGTTGGGCACAGATGTGGCTTGTTTGCTGAGACCCGGAATATTTTTGGCTTTTATATAAGGGAGGGGTAGGTCTCTGCACGCAAGAGATCCAGAAAGCAAATCTGTTGACCAGGTTTTCTTGGTTGGTTTGTGGCTATTTGTAGAGGGGGGTAGGTTGCCGTGGAGCAAGAGGAGGGATATGGGTATGTCGGAAACGTTAGCTTATTTGCCGGCGGCTAGCGGACGTTTGGCGCCTTTAAATAAGGGGGGTATAGAAGAAAAATCGCAACAGGTAGGCTTAATGTTTGGCGCCTTCTTTGAGTTTACGCGCCGTCTCCTCAAGCTCCAACAGCATCTTGTTTTGATCAGCTGGGTTTCTGGCAATAATATTCACAAAAGCGCTCCCCACAATAACCCCATCAGCCCCAGCCGCAATCACACGCTGCACATGCTCAGATTTTGAAATCCCAAACCCAACCGCCCCAGCTTCTTAGTGAACTCTGCTCGCAACGGATCGAAAACATCTAAATCAACATCACAAACGTTATTGGTCGCGTCAACCGCGCTCCAAATACAAAACACCATAACTCACAGATGGAACGCCGCAATCCAATTCAACGTTACAGCAGTGAGAAACGCAGCACTCACAGAAATCATGAAAAGCATTAAGCCCGCTTCGACGCTTATGAAACGTGTAAACCCCTTAACGCCTTGATGCGAACGAAAAAAAAGCATCTATGAGACTTAGGAGTGTTAATGAAAATTGAAGACTCAAAAGAGAATTGTTAGAAAAAGAAAGAAGAGCTAGGCGTTTGCAAGTTTCCAAATTACGTTTCCGATTTCCTCGCCGCCTGTCAAATCATAGAATTTCTGCGCAATTTTCGCCGCAACCGGAATCGCTGCATTGTTAACCGCCTTCAAAAGCGTCGGGTTAGTAATCCTGTTGCCCAAGAATGTCCCACGCCAAATCCGCACGTTGTACTCCCAGCAACGCGTCAAGAACTCCCACCGCATCTTGGTCAACGAATCCAATTCAGCACCTTGCCTATTCATAAGCAAGCAATCGTCCAAAGGAACAAAAAACAGCGGCACATAAAACGCGTTAAAGTCCTTCAAGTCATCCATAAGAGACAAAGTATCCGCAACATCAGCTTCAGTTTCATCAGGCAAACCAACAATTAAGGTTGCCAACGGATACCAATCATTATCGTTAAGGATGCCAAAAGCCTGCTTCACGATCTCTGGCCACTCCTCAGGTTTGTAGGGCAACATTTTACCGGCCATGTACTTACGCATCAAACGTACGCTGCCAGTTTCGATGCCGGTTTCTCCAGTAACAATCTTTTTGCCGTTATGATTGTACCAGCTGTGCTCGAGAAGGACTTCAGCAACCTGCTTAATCATGTTTGGTTTGCAAACAACTGGAGCAAGTGACATGTGGCTCGGCTGAATAGCCTTCACATTTGGAACAGACGCAACGCTCTTGACAAGACTGATAACTGCTTCCTCGTTGGGTACAAACGTCTTGTCTTTAGCACCATAGAGGAAAAGATCCTCCGTCACCAACGTGATATTCGTGCCCTTCTCGCCGCATTCTCCAGCGGTTAATTCCACTTCCTTTACAACTTGCTCAAGTGGCGAATCCACTTTGCGCAACACCGTCGGCGTGCAGAACTGACAGTTTCGCCCGCAGCCCTTACTGATTTCCACAGCCCCATGAATAGCCGCATGCTTAATCAAAGGAAACTCTTCATCAGGTTTAGCCGGAGACTTCACTCGCTGCGGCAAAGGCTCCCCAGAGAGAGCTTTCTTGAAAACTTGCAGAATCCCCTCTTGCCCAGGACCCGAAACCAAGCAGTTTACACCATAATCACGAGTGAGATGCTTGCGTTCCAGCTGCCAACTACCGAATCCGCCAACAATAACTTTGGGCTTGTACTCGCGTATAGCAGGATGATTCACAAGCGCTTTGAACTCGACGGCATTCATGGGTTGCCCACCGCCGACCAGCGACGAATAAGTCTTGCTGACATAACCCATGCCAGTTGGATCCATGCTACTGATGCCTACAACCTTCGTGTTTGGACCCACAAACTTGTCCAAATCTGCAGGGTGCACAACGGCAACATCTTGATCAGAAAAACCGTTTTCGAGAAGGATAGCTTCAACCTTCCTAAGTCCATAGGGAGCAACTTTGGCTCTACCTTCAGCTGTCCGTTCAATTGGCGGATAAAGGTATTTTCTTATGAGCCACTTTGGAACGGGTCCACTTGCGAACCCGCCTACAAAGGCAATGAATTGGCTGTTGCCGAATTCGCTCATTTCTGTTGCTGACGCGGTAAGCACTATTTTCGTGCCTGGAATACTATTAGCCATCCTGTTCACTTCTGCAAGGAGGTATCATGGTTGTTGTTTCGGCTTATTAATAATTATGGTTGAAAGGACAAAGTCGCCAAGCTTATTAGACTGAATGAAAGAACACCCCATTAACTGACTCCACTCTAAGAATTCAACCGTAAAAGAATTGACCGGCAGAAAAGAAAAACAATAGAAAACCACATTCGCAAACAAGCCTGAAAGACGATGATTTCGCTGAAAAGACGACTTGCAGAAGGTTAAGGAATCATTAAGACTGATTTGGGAAAAGCCTTTAAGGTAATCATGTGATAAACGTTTTGTCTCAATTAGAGAAAGGTGAAAAACGTGGATTGGGACTATTCATTTTTCGTTTCAAAAACGAATCCTTTTCGGAGGCAACAGTTTGAGTCGGACCAAGAAGAACCAATCACTTTGATTGTCAACGAAACAAACAGAGCCGTCCCATGCACAACTTGTAACAGACGAGTCGGAGAAGTCTCGGGCAGATTCTACGAAGTTGAAGGAAAATACTATTGCTTCGCCTGCGGAACTAATGAAACTAAGAATGAAGGAGAAAAGAAGAACCCGCCTAAAATTGTGGCTGTTCCGTAAGAGGAAATAAAAAGTTATCTTCCAAAAAAGGAAAAAGAGGTTAAAGAGGCTACTCTATGAAAATAGCTGGCTGCATAGGCATCGCCATAACTGCACGCTGCTTAGGGTCGTAGCGTTCTTTATCTTCTTCATTAAACACCGAAACTTCCGCATTAAAGCGATCTTTGAGAAAAACTGCTGCACTTTGCACGATTTCCTGCTCAGGTAAGGCACCAAACTTCTGCAGGTTCGTTTTCCGCTCCGTAGGCAGCTTAGTGAGAGTCTTCATTACTCTTGGCACCAAACCGGCGGCTTCCTTCATATGTGGCTTCAAAGCTGGGTCAGCGGCAATCGCCTTCATAACTTCGTTCATCTTCGTTTCGGCCAAAGCTGCTTTCTCCAATACTTTTTGGTAGACCAGCCACTTCCAAGGAGCAGCAGTATAGAAACATACGCGTTTCGGCGATATCTTGGTAGCTCGTAAAATGTTGAGCGTGTCCTCGATAATGTCAGCGATGAAATTTTCCCGCTCCTCCGCTTCAACATCCACTTTTGTTCCATCAAGTTTTGGCCAAGCGGCAACGCTGATGAAACCCGACTCTCCACTTTGGCTCCAAAGCTCCTCACACAAGTAAGGCGCAAACGGCGCCAAAAGCTTAAGCCAAACCTTCACCGCCTGATTCAAAGTTGCCGAATCCGCTTTCCCGCACCTCTGAATGTAATAACGGATATCATTCCACGTATCAAACAAGGCAGCCTGCAAGGCAGTGCGAGTTTTCAACTCCTCAAGCCCCACCGTAACTTCAGAAATGCGTCGCTGCAACCTGCTCTCCAACCAACGCTCCAACGACGTGACCTTGGGATCTTTGTGTGCAGCGAGGATTCCACCGGCGAAACCTAAGAGCCCCTCAAATTTACCCCGGATATCAGCGACGTTTTCTGCCCGCCAATCTGGGTCATCCATACCTTCAGCGCCCAGCAGCAACGCGCACCGTGTGGCGTCGGCGCCGTACTTGTCGACTGCGCCCTTCATTGTGATGAAGTTGCCTTTGGATTTGTGCATCTGCTTGCCCTCAATCATGAGCATGCCATTTACGCCCATGGCGCGGGGCCAAAGCTCAGGTGGGAACATGGCGGCGTGGTGGAATATGCAGAAAGTAAGGTGGTTAGGCACAAGTTCTTTAGCGCTGTTACGAAGGTCCAGTGGGTACCAGTACAAAAACTCTTCTCGCATCGCGTTAAGCAACTCGATGTTAATGCTGCTGACCTTGCTGAGTTCTGATCGGTCGCCTTTGCCGAGGAAAATGTAGTCGAAAACTTCCCTTGTAAGGGATTCAGGCTTTATGTCATTTTGGCGGATATGTTTGTTGACTGTATAGAAAGCCATGTACAACGTGCTATCGCTTAGGGTCTCGATAATCCATCCTTTACCCCAAGGCAGCGGCGTCCCAAAACCCGTCGTCCTAGCGCAAGCCCACTCTTTAAGCCAGTCAATTACGGTGACAAACCAAGGTTTGGCTGTTTCTGGATAAATGTGCATCTGCGCCACAGCCGCTTTCGCCTGAGCCTTCCAAGCCGCGTCAGAATAATTCAGGAACCACTGGTCACTAAGAACCTTCACAACGCAAGGGGTCATGCAGCGGCAAGATACGGGTTCAGGCAAGTCATACATGCTGTCAGCAACGCCTATGCTCTTGAAGTCGCGGATGAGCGCGTCTTTAACTTCCCTAACAGTCTTCCCGGAGTAGTCGCCACAATTATCTTTGAGGACACCACCGTGGAACTCTTTTTTGTAGAGCACTTTTGTAGCCTCGTCGGCTTTCGGGTCATGCTGATCTTTAATGCCCATCTGTTCCACAATTTCAACAGCTGGAAAATCTCCGTACCCTTCCACTTTGATGAGCGAAATCGGCTTAATCGCCAAAACCACCTCCGCATCCACACCAAATTCCTTCAGCGCCGCAGGATTCCGCTGCAAGTCCCGCAAAGCCAACCAGTCAAACGGTGCATGAGCAGGAACACTGTAAACCACGCCAGTGGCCGTCTTTGAATCCACAAACCAGCCAGGAAGAATCGGAAAACGTTTGTGAGTCACAGGGTTCTCGAAGGTTTTCCCAATCAGTTCCCTGCCTTTAAATGCGCGTTTTACTTCGATCGCTCGTTCCTGCTCTTTAAGTTTCTCGGCAGCTTCCTTGCTGATTATCCAGTTCTCTCCGTTCACTGACGCTTCCACGTATTCTGCATCAGGGTTAATCCACATGTTCGTGACGCCAAAGATAGTTTCAGGTCGAAAAGTTGCCGCGGGCAAGAAAGTCCGCTCGTCCAACTTGTACTTGATTAAAGTGTAGTCTTCCGGAGTGACGCCTTCGCCAACTTGACGATCATGATCACCTGTTGGGCTCTTATCCTTAGGACACCACACAACGGGATGCGTACCCTTAGTCACATAACCTTTCTCTCGCAAGTTAGCGTATTGCCACTCGATAAACTTCTGGTAAGTCGGCCAAACCGTAGTGAACTCCCGCCGCCAATCCACCGAGAAACCGATACGCCGCGCAATTTGACGCCCCTCATTGGTGTAGTACTGAGCCATGTAAAGAGGATCAACAAACTTTCTAAGCTCTTCTTCAGGGACCCCATCGACTTCACGCAAAACCCTAATGAACGCTTCATCACCCTTTGCAACGCGTTGACTTGCTCCCAAAAGCGGCTGCCCAGTCCAGTGCCAACCCCAAGGCCACAGCACATTGTAACCCTGCATGCGGCGGAACCTTGCGTAAACATCGACGCGGGAAGCGGTGAATGCGTGTCCCACATGCAACGGCCCATTCATATACGGATACGGGAAAGTAACGAAAACCTTCTCCCTCTTTGGGTCAGGGTCTGCCTCAAACACTCGGGCAGCTTCCCAACGACTGCGCCACTTGTCCTCGATTTGCTTATGGGAACTCATGAAACTGAGGAATCCACCAGTAACCTATTAAGAGTTTTGCTTAAGTATCAATGCCATTTACCTAAAAAGCCAAATATGAAAACAACCAAATAACTGCGCGGATCTTCATGACGACCAACGAAAAACTTATGCAAAGCGTCAGTGCACTCCTTAAAACTCGGGGAAAAAAAGCTTTGAAGGAGGCACAAAAAGCAATGTCAGAGGAGAAGCAAATATACGAACCTCTGGGCGAAGCGTTGAGTTATTTCATGAACGAAGTTTGGCTTGACTTTCTGCATCCCGCGTTGCTTTCGCTCGCATCAGAAGCCGTTGGGGGAAAAGCCGATGATACAATCCAAATGGGAGCAGCCTTTATCCTTCTTGCAGGCGGAGCAGACGTTCACGACGATATCATAGACCAGTCGACAACCAAAGAAGGCAAGGCAACGGTTTTCGGAAAATACGGCAAAGACATAGCCATACTCGCAGGAGACGCATTGCTGTTTAAAGGTCTATACCTACTACATGAAGCAGTTAGGCGCCTTCCCGACAATCAGCGGCGACAAATCCTAGAAACAGTAAGACAAGCATTCGCAGGAATAAACAGTGCCGAAGCAAAAGAAACGGGCCTAAGAGGCAAAACCAACATAACAAATCAAGAGTACATGGACATCATCAAAATGAAAGTTGCCGTCTCCGAAGCAACCACCAAAATCGGGGCAATCATAGGAAAAGGAACCCCCCAACAAATCGACCTGCTACGCGAATACGGCCGAATCTTTGGAATTCTAAACACAATCCGAGACGAATACATAGACGTCTTTGAAACCGCAGAACTAAAGAATAGAGCTGAAAAAGAATGCTTGCCCCTCCCCATTCTCGCAACATTCAAAAACCCAAACAAAAAAACCCAGATTCTTGAACTAATCAAACGCCCAGCCACAAAAGAAACCATGGCAAAAATTCTTGACCTGACAATGGATTCCTTCGAAACAAAAAACTTAACAGAAGAAACAAAGTCTCTAATGAGACAAGAACTTCAGCTAATATCAAATATTCGAAACTGCCGACAAGAATTAGAGCTCCTGCTAAACGCATGCACAGTGGACCTATAAACCGTGAAACAATTAGAAAGAAAAGGGACAAGATGGGCGCGATTAAAATTATTGTTTTTTTAGTTATGCCCATCCGCCGATTCTTACGGGTACTGGTCGATTTTTCATTACTAACTTCTCCTTCTTGTAGTCCTGTTGTACAGAAGTACTTTAAATAATTTGTGGAAAACCTAGTTCAAATAGGTATCTGTAATACGAATTTTCGATCCTTAATGCTTATTTCTTAATAATGCAAGAGAGAATGCGATATTGAACTGGATGTTAAGGATGCGAGCGCCAGACATATTAAAAATAGACGTTAAGAATGCTTTTGGAAGCATTCTGTTAGTGGTAAATCCGCTTATTTGGTACTATGCGGTTATCATTTTCTTGCAAAAGACTCTCGCAGAAATGACTTCAAACAACACGTTGACTAATACAGATGCGATGATAATTTGGGGAATTCATTTTTCTGGAATAATCTTCGCCGCTTTGTTAGGAACATTGTTGGCAAAGAAAATCGATACAAACAAGTTTTTAATAGCTTGGATGACACTTGGGTCAGTCTCTACATTAACTCTTTTTGCGTTCGACACATCTTCACTGCTAATTATCGGTTTGATTGTTCTTCTTCTCGGTGTATCTTTAGGAATTGGGATGCCAACTTGCATGGGATATTATACTAATGCTGTTCCCATCGAGAAGCGTGGGCGAATAAGTGGATTAGTAATGCTCCTGACTGGCGTAGGAATGTTTGCTTTTAGTATGTTTGCATCCATCGATCTTGTAGTGTTAGGAGTCGTTTTGGTTAGTTGGCGCTTGTTTGGACTATTGGTCTTTTACTTTTCAAAGTCCAAAGCAGAAACAAAAAAAGAGAAAGACACAACTTCCTATAAGCATGTTTTAGGCCAACAATCCGTCATTTTTTACCTAATTCCTTGGGTAATGTTTTCTCTAGTAAACTACCTCGCAGGACCTGCGCAGGAACAAATAATCAACAATGATGTAGCCATCGCTAACATTTCATTAATTCAAAACATAATGATGGGAATATTTGCGGTCATCGGCGGCTTTTTGTTGGATTCGGTGGGTCGTAAACGAATTGCGATCGCCGGATTTGTAATGTTAGGAATAGATACTGCGACTTTGGGATTGTTCCCAACTCAAATATGGAGCAACTATTTAAGTGCAACCGTGGATGGAATCGCTTTTGGATTTCTTTGGGTAATTTTCATTGTCACAATCTGGGGTGATCTAAGCCATAGCACAAACAGCAGCAAGTATTATGCCATTGGAGTGTTGCCATTCTTCATTTCAAAACTGTTAGAGCTGACAGTCGGAAAAGACATATCAAATTACATAGTAAGTAGCGCAGGTAATAATGGGCTTTTCTCGTTCTTAGCGTTCTTCTTGTTCTTGGCTGTTTTACCGCTGGTCTATGCACCTGAAACTCTTCCAGAAAAGGTAATGAAAGATCGTGACCTCAAAAGCTATGTCGAAAAAGCTAAAAAGAAAGTTCAGAAGGAATCTTCAGAACCACAAAAGGAAAATAATGACCAATCAAAAGGTGATGATGAGACTCAACCAAAGCCAAAGGAAAGTTGCGACGAGTATGAGGAAGCGCAGAAACTCGCGGAAAAATACTATTAAGCAAGTCTGCCACTTACCCTTCAACTATGTTCTTTCATGTGATAACTACGACAGAATGCAACTTGCAGTGCCGCTATTGCTTTGGCGAAACTATGGAGGACTTCGACGAGGATTTTGGAGATTTTGAACTCGACTACACCCTTCCAAAGAAAGCAGACTATGATGTCGGCTACCTGAACCGGTTCTGCAAAAAAGACCCGGATTGCGTTATCACGTTCTACGGAGGCGAGCCTCTCCTTAACCTTGACTTTATCAGGAAAGTCATGGAAGGCGTCAATGCAAAGCACTTTATGATTCAAACAAACGGTCAACTGCTCGACAAGCTGGAGCCAAAGTACGTTAATAGATTCCACACTATTCTAGTATCCATCGATGGCGAGGAACCTTTAACGGACTATTACCGTGGAAAAGGCATTTTTCGAAAACTAATAGATAACTTGAAACTCATCAAACAAAACGGTTTTCGAGGTGAACTAATCGCGCGCGTAACTGTTATGGAGCAGACTGACGTGTACAAACAGATTAGGTGGCTTCTCGACAATCCAGAGTTTTCCTTTTCCAGCGTGCATTGGCAGTTGAATGCCGGTTTCTGGGGAAACGACTACACAAGGCGCGATTTCAAGCGGTGGAGCACAGAAAACTATGTCCCAGGCGTCGATAAGCTTACTCGATTCTGGGTCGATCAGATGGAGCAAAAAGGCACAGT
Organism: Candidatus Bathyarchaeota archaeon; assembly: GCA_017883615.1. Taxonomy (GTDB): domain Archaea; phylum Thermoproteota; class Bathyarchaeia; order Bathyarchaeales; family Bathycorpusculaceae; genus JADGNF01. Next base: position 38,726 of record JADGNF010000006.1, on the reverse strand, counting down.
TCTGAGGCTATACCCACTTTTAGGAATTGCCAACTCACTCCTTCACGACGAGAAAGACTGCTTGATGCGATGTGGCGGAGGTTTTGCCAATTACGCAATTCAGACTGACGGGTACATTATTCCGTGCCCAACGATGTGGGGTATGAAAAAGTATTATCTTGGAAATATCGCCGATTCAGATCCGCTGCACCTTGGCAGAGTTTTCGTGAAGGATAAACCTTGTACCGAATGTAATATCTTGGGAGTCTGTGGAGGGAGATGCCTCTACGCGAACATCACGAAACGGTGGAGCGATCAAACCTACTCCGAAGTCTGCGAAACAGTTAGACATTTGATTGGATCGGTAGAGTCAGAACTGCCAAGAATTCTCCAATTAATCAAGGAAAGAAAAATCATTTTAGCAGATTTTGATTATCTCAAGTACAATGGCTGCGAAATTATACCATAGACCTTGAGGTTATTCGTTATATGTCATTTCCTTTTTCTGAATAATTTGTGGCCTTCTATTTCAGCGTGAAATTCGAATCCGACTTCCATTAATTTTATTGCGTCGTCCATTGTATCTGCGACTTTAACAGTGAATTGGTCGTTAGCGTCGCCGTTGTAGAGCATTTCTTCGAGGTGAATGTAGCTTTCTGTTGAGGTGATGCTTTTGTGTCCTAGAATCATTTTTACGTGCCAGGGGTCTTTGGTTTTATGTTGTTCTGTTGTTGCTTTCCAGTGTCTGAAAGTGTGAAAGTGAATCAGCATCAGTTTTTGGTTTGCTTGGCGTTCAACTATTCCTCTCTTTTGCAAGAAGCTTGTTCGCATGTTGTTGGCGCTGGCAAAGATTTTGTTTTTTCTGTTGGGGTTTTTGTTGGTTCTTGATAGCCTTGAAATCATTTCTAAAGCTTTAGGTGATAGTGGCAATATTCTGCTGTTGGATCCTTTTTCTGCTTTTATTCTTACTTTTCGTTGTTCCCAATCTATCGACTCTAACAAAAAGCCTGTTTATGTCGGGAATGTGGGCACGGGTTTTGACCAGGCGTTGCTCGAATCCCTTTTGGAAAAACTAAAGAAGATTGTAGTCTCTGAAGCACCTTTTGAATGCGAACCCTACAAGGGCAAAGTAACCTGGGTTGAACCAAAACTTGTCTGCGAAGTAGTCTACATGGCAGTCAGCCGGATTTGAGTCTGAGGCACCCCAGATTCAAAGGATTAAGACAAGAAAAAACGCCAGCCGAATGCACCATAGACCAAATTCTGATACATTTCAAGGGTTAATGGATTGATCCACTAATCTTTCGATTTCTCTGTTGTAAGTTTGTTACGTGACTGAACCTACAAAGCTGAGAAGTATTAGCATAACGTCAGTTATCATGAAAATCAAACCAAATGTCCTGTCTCGTTTTACATGTTGGTATGGCGGTAGATTTGATTGACTCGCTTTACTTCTTGATCTATTTTCCCAGAGTGCAAGAATTTGGCATGAAAAGCAAATTGGCAAGCCAATAATTACAAAAACTATGCCTAAAACAAATAGGATTATTTCCATATTCTCTTAATACTGCACTTGCATCAAAAAAAGTTGCCTAAAACGATAATGAAAATGGTTCACTTTACAAAATGCCATTTGGTTTTTATTTTATGAAAAGCTTATTAGTATTCAGAAACCTCTAAGGATCGTGAAGTCCCTCAAGAAAATCTGCATTATCTCAATTCTTTTCATTATACTTCTCACTTTGGCATTATCCCAGGCAGTACAAGCTGCAGCAGTAACCACCACAATAACAGTGGGGTCTGTTCCATATGGCGTGGCTTATGACCCTAACAAAAATGAAATCTTTATTGCAAATCACGGCTCCAACACAGTCACAGTCATATCAGATCAAACCAATAATGTGGTTACAACAGTGACCGTTAAGAGCCACCCCTCAGGAGTAGCCTATGATTCTGGCAGGGGCGAAATCTTTGTTGCGAACTATGACGACAACTCAGTTTCAGTCATTTCAGAGAGCAATAATAAAGTGGTTGCAACCATAACCGTAGGAAGCAACCCTTGGGGCGTAGCTTATGATTCAGCATTGGGCGGGATATTTGTTACCAATCATTACGGCAACACAGTTTCTATCATTTCAGACAGCACAAACGCGGTTGTTGCAACTGTCAACGTAGGAACTTACCCCGCTGGAATAGCATATGATTCTGGTAAAAGCGAAGTCTTCGTTGCCAACAACGACGACAACACGGTCTCCGTCATCTCAGACAGCACTAATAAGGTTGTTAAACTCATATCTGGTGGTTCTACTCCCTCCGGTGTCGCTTATGATTCAGCACTGAGCGAGATATTCGTAGCGAATCAGGCTAGAAACACAGTTTCAGTAATATCCGATGTTACAAATGAAAAAATTGCAACCATGGAGCCGACCCCACAGGAATAGCATACGATTCAGGAAGGGGCCAGATATTCGTAACAAATCAGAATGACCACTCAGTTTCAATCATATCAGACAGCACTAATGCAGTTGTTGAAGACATAACCGTAGGATTCAGTCCATTGTTCTTATGCTATGATTCTGGTAAAAGTATGGTCTTTGTTGCCAATGCTGGCGGTGGCTCAGTATCCCTTGTATCTGATTCCGCAAATACATCAGTATCGCCAAGCGCAACAGTTCCAGAGTTTAGCATTGCAGGACTTATTTCCTTGTTCGCGTTAGCGGTGGCAGTGACAATCGGTACTGTTGCGGTCATGGCGAGAAAATGGAAAAAACGCGCTTAGCGCGCTTCTATTTTTTCTTTAAGTTCAATCTTTTTTTGCGAATAACAGTATTCAGGGCTAGGTGTAAGAGAAAGATAAATCGCCTTTAGAATGCAAAATAAACCAAATTATTCCCATTACTTGAGTTCTTGTTGGAGTTGGTCGTTGCCAACCAACTTTTCTTACGTTTGGTCCAACCAATACTTAGAGCACGATTTACCGAAATCTGTCGTAAGATGAGAGGTACCCTTCTCCTTTTGTTGTGATGACATATCTACCATTGTTTTGGAGAATCATACTTCGACGCGTGAGAATTGCCAAATAGGATTCTGCTTGTATATCATTCAAACCTAACCTGTTCATAATGCTTCCTTTGTCTTTTGATGTCTCGCAAAAACGGATAATATGAGACACAATTTCCAGTCTATCACTAAAAGCCATCTAGTTCACAAGATACTGGTCGTTGGGCAGCAATTAAAAGTGTGTGACTGGTTGCACCCAACAACAAAAAATCACGGACGCCCTGATGCTTGACTATTTGCGATTTGTCCAAAAAACGAAATGATCGCTGATAAGAAACAGTCAACAAACAACATGCCTACTCTAGTTTCTGGGACTTGAAGTCCGGATGCGCTATTGGCAACGTAAACGTGAATTTTGTTCCTTTATTTTGGGTGCTCTCCACAGCGATTTTGCCTCCGTGAGCTTCTATGATCCGTTTGCATATTGGCAGCCCAAGACCCATTCCCTGCGCCTTGGTCGTAAAGAGCGGAGTAAAAACCTTAGCAAGGACTTCTTTAGACATTCCGCATCCGTTGTCAGCAAAAGTAAACTCAACACTGTCTTCGTTTTTGCGACTCACAATCTCAAGTTTGCCCCCATCTGGCATGGCTTCTACAGCGTTCTTAATGAGGTTGATAAACACCCTCTCCATCTTGCTGGCATCTACCCAAATCGTTGGAAAACTCTGAGTGTTATCCACTATTTTGATGCTGCTTGGAGTATTAACCAAAAGCAAAACATAGTCTACGAGTGATTTGGGCGAGTATTCCTCAAGGTCTAAATGTATTTCTCGGCTGTACTCCAGCAGATCATTTACGATACTATTTGCGTGCTCAACTGACCTGTCGATAACCGTTAGCATCTCGTCGCCGCTACCTCCAACAAAACTGGTCTGCTTCTTTCTCAGAAAATAAGCGGCGTTTTTAATGCTTGTTAGCGGATTGCGAATGTCGTGACCCACCTGACCCGCCAACTCGCCGATAGCTGCTAGCCGCTCTGCTTTAAGAAGACGGTCTTGGGCTTCGCTTAACTCCTTCGTTCGCTGTTCGACCATTGACTCAAGTTTTGCGGAATGTTCTTCAAGTTTCTTGAAGAATTGTTTCCGTTCACTTACGTCTCGGACGATGTCTACGAATCCCAATTCTTTGCCATTGCCATCCTTCATAACTGATACAGTTACTTCAACGGGAATTTCTTTGCCTTTCATTGTAAGGGCAGCAAATTCACCAGCAAAGCCTTTTCCAGTGTTTATGCACTCCAGGGATTTCTGAGCAGCACGTTCCCTATCGCGCTCTGCAATAAACTCTACAACGTACCTTCCAACAACATCTTTCTTATCTGAAACCCCGTACATCTTCAAAAATGCATCATTAACATAAGTTATCTTTCCACTTAATTCGCCAATTATGATTCCATCTATCGACATCTCGATTGCAAGCGAGAATACCCGAAGTTCTCGCTCCATCTCCCCGTTGGTGTGCATGAACTTTCGATTAGATTTTATCTGTTCTAGTCTAAAAAGCTAACCATCTGCGCAAACTATCGAAAAGGGTTCTGCAAGCTTCCCTCGAATCCTTGTTGGCTTCCTGGATTTTTCACCTGGAAAATATATTGCAAATTTCTTGTCTAAGAAGGTACCTTTGATTTTTGAAGGTTTGATGGAGTTTGTGAGGTTTTGTGTTTGTCTGTTGTACATACCGTGTGAAGTTGGTTTAACGTTTGGAATATTTGTTTCTGACCTATGTTTCATGTACCGATTTGTTTTTTGGGATGTGAAATTGGTGCTTTTAGTTTGTTTGGTATGCTTGAGTTATGTCTAAGGGTTTAAGTCGGGGTTTGCGCATTGTGAAGACATAAGAAATGTATCTTAGAAAGACATATTGTATTCTTGTAGCACGCAACTACAACCGGAGAAACAGGCAATGAAGACTAATTATCAAGAAGAAATCCAAACAAAGCTCACCAAAAGCCTACTCGACATGATCATCCTTCAACTCCTAACCGAACAACCCATGCACGGCTACCAAATGATGGCCAAAATCCGCAAAACCTTTGGCATCTACTTTGGACCCAGCACCATCTACCCCCTCTTAGGCACTTTGGAGAAGAAGGGTCACCTGAAAAGCACCTGGAACATGGATACAGAAAGACCCCGCAAAATATACGCTCTAACAAGAGAAGGCCAAAACGTCCTCAACTTCACAGAAGGCTCACTCAACATCATCTGCAAAACAATGACCGCCGAATGCAGAATCAAAATCGAAGCCGCACCTTTAACCCAAGCGGCTTCAAGATCACAAAGATGAAATGCACATTTCTCAATTTGCTAAACTCTCTTAGCATTTGTCAATAATCAAAATCAGCTTTCGCTGCTCTATTTTGTGTCAAACCTCTTGACATATTTCTGAATCAGGAGGTTGACCGATAAGGGATAAAGCCCGGTTTTGTTCGTCAAGGTGTTAAATTGAATTGTCCAAGCTGTAAAAACGAAGTATTTGCCAACTTAGAAAATGGCTCATCCCAGTGCACTCGATGCGGCTGGACAAGACAACCAAACAATTGCATATTCAGTTAAGTAGGATAAAAAAGCAGAACAAAACCAAAGAAGCTCTCACTTCTTCTGAATCGTTCCTGATTCTTGCCAGATATAATCAGTGCAGTGGCAACACTTTAGAGTCCTACGCTCTTTAAAACGATGCTCACCAAGAAAGTGTCAGAGCCTTTTTGGATGCGAGTTGGTTTTTGTGGTTAAGTGTGATGAGTTTATGGCCATTGCTCGCTTTTGAGAAGATTTTTGGTTTGCGAAGACGTAACGAAAGGGAACCGATTTACAATCTCCCCGAGATTTCAAAAGCTGAAAAAGAAGAATAGAAAAAGTTAGCCAAAAAAGCCCAAGCATGGCTCCTCCCAAAACATCGCTAAACCAGTGAACGTTCAAGTACACCCTGTCAAAACCCACAACCGACGATACTGAAACCCAGAAGGCAATTGTTGCAGCTCTTAGCTTGGGGTTTTTCCAACGTTGCCACGTGAAATACGCGATTAATCCACAAAAAACTATGCCTCCAGTTGTGTGACCACTAGGAAAAGAAAACCCCGAATCAACTATTAACCCATTTAAAGGTCGAGGTGAATGACCAAACTTTTGAAAGCCGCAACTAAGAGAGCATCTCCGCCCATTGTCCCCAACAGCAACAAGCTTTCGGCCCGATAATTCTTGAAGAACAGATACGCCGAAATTCCTAAAGTGATCGCTAGCAGACTGTAAGTGTCAAACGCAAACGAAACGGCAAGAGCTATATTGGTAAGAGCGCCCGAATGAATCGAAGGAATCCAAACATTTATGCCATGATCTACGACAGCAAATCTGTTTCTGAATAATAAAATAAACATAAAACTCATTAGAAATATGAGACAAGCAAACAACAATTTCCGTTCGCTACGAGTCAATTCCTTCTGGTTAATGCTTTTCACTTCTTTGGTTTCCTCATTGTTGTATGATCACATGACATAAAAGGTGAACTCACTCAGAAGCAGTTAAACACAAAAATGCCCATTCCAAGTTCTTGTCTGCGGCAACTGCATTTGCTCTACTTTCGCGAATCTTTTTGATAGTTGAAGATCTTGCAGGCGTTCCTCAAATCGCAAAATCCACATCCCTTCTAGTTTTTCGGAGATCTACCAACGGATCGACCGAACAAAAAAGTGAAGTCGCTTTAAAAACGGGATAACGTGAATTGAGTCAAGACTCGCCTGCGAGTAGTCTACATGGCTGTTACGCCCGACTTGAGTCTGAGACATCCCAGATTCAGAGGACTAAGAGAAGACAAGGCACCCTCAGAATGCACCATAGACCAGATTCTAATCAACGCTATTGGCTAATGGATTCTGTAATTTGATGGTTTTGAAAGGTTTTTTGGGTCTAATCGTAGCTGGTTATGGTTTCTGTTTTGATACGAGTTCAATAGTTCATATTCAGAATTGCGCTAATAGGTGGTTTTTTCTAATTTACTTGCCACTCGGTAGATAGCGTAGGGTACTAGTGCGCAGTAGAAGGCAATGCCAGGTAAGAAGTAGTTTAAGAATCCGTTTACTGGAAGGATGAAAGCGCCCAACAACATCACTGCTCCCGTTAACGGAATGAGGCTGGACGGTTTTTGCCTTAGCCATATTACCGCAATCAGAATGACCATTAGAACCAGCCCTATTCTTAGCAAAGACGGCGTCGATTGCCCCGTGGTAACTTTGATCAAGCTGTAAAGACTGAACGACCCAATCGACTAAATTATAGTCTCGTTCTTTCTAAGGAGAATGTTATCTATCGAAAACGTCTTATTTGTTCCAGCAATACTAAGTTAGGAGTTGACATTTATGTTTGATAGGATCAGAATAATTGTAGGTTATGATAATTCGTTACAGTCAAGAAAAGCTCTTGAAGAAGCAATGACCCTCGCTAAATGTTTTTCTGGGTTCTTAAAAGTGGTTACTGTCTATGAGAAAGACAAAAACCAAGCGGATGCCGCAATCATTATCGCTAAGCAGGATTTAAAGAAAGAAAACGTCAAGCATGAGTGCGTTTCGGTTCCAGGATCAAATGCCGCCAAGGTCTTGGTTTCCATCGCAAAACAAGAGAACTTTAGCCTCATAGTTGTTGGAAGTCGTGGCTTAGGAGGCAGGGTGTCAATGCTGGTGGGAAGTGTGTCAAAACAAGTTGTTAGCCACTCACATGTCAATGTTTTAGTTGTTAAGAAATAGCTAGCGAAATATTATCCAGAGTGAAGAGAGGTTGTTGTGGGAGACAACCCCACTAAAGCCTAAGATACCTCACACTCGGCTAACTAAAAAAGGGGGAGGAGCGCGAAGAATGGTGACGTCACCATTGAAAACGACTGCGAAATAATCCCTTGAGTTTAAGCATAATTCATTGTTTCATTCCTTTTCCTTAATGTTCGTCTAGATGAATACATGCTCAGTTAAGAAGAAAAAGAATTATCGTAATCGAGAAGATTTAACGCAGGGTTATGTTGTGGTATTTGCTGGGTTTTTGCTTTCGCAACCACGGTTGCTGAATTTTCCCAGGTATCCAAATGGGAGGGCGAGCAAAAATATTTCACCTATCCCGACGCCTAACGAAAACGCTACACCCGAAGTTGTTTGTATCAGAAGGTTTATTGTGGAGAAGCAAATCAAGAGGAAAAAACCATTGAGCCAGAATCCTATCTGCCACCCTTCGCAATGATATATGCTGTGGAGAATGACTATGTTCAAAACGCCGAGAATGATGGGTTGGATGGCGAACATTGTTACGAGGAACAAAGCAAACCCAATAGGTGGCATGTATAGTAGGAACGCTTTCTGGTATGCATCCAGCAATAGTTGAATGGCTACTAAGGTGATTATTATTATCGAGCCGTGGACTAAGACTTGTTTAAGCCGCTTGAGCATTTGTTGCAATCCATTCACCTATTTTTTGTTCCGCTAATCTTCCTCTTATTCCGTAATCGTTGTCTACGCTGTTCCAGTAGACTATCCAGCAGCTTTTAAGCCCCATGTTTTTGAAAAGATTCAGCCCCCTAATTATGTAATCGCTCTGTGTCGCGTCATTGTTTGTTGACATGCCAAACTCGGAAATTACCACGTCTTTGTTTGTTATCTTCTGAAGAAGATGTATCATAGTGGGTGAGACCGTCAGAACTGAATCCATGAAAACGTCAAAACCTACAAAGTCTAGCTTTTCGCTGAATTGGATAGGAAGGTTGGTCCGAGCGACGAATGCAGGTGAAAAATTGGTGTAGCGCACTGCAGAAAGATTATGCTGTTCAACTATAGCGTAGATCTCGTTGAATTTTGAACCTGCTTCATCGTCTGTGAATAACGCTCCCACATCCCACGAAGTGGCAACGTCGGGTTCATTGAAGATTTGAACATATGCTACGTCGTTACCCCACCGGTCAAGATAATAGTTTATGTCGTTTGTGTTGTTGTGGTTGTTGACAATCAACGCAACTTTCACGTCGAGTTGTCTAGCAGCGTTGAAGAATACATCGGTGAGAGTGTTAAGATAAGAACTTTGGGTGTTTGAATCGCAGACGAGATTAATTCGAATCACTTTGAAACCTAAATCTTTGATATGGGATACTTCATTGTAGATTTGCTCTATATTGTCACGTTCGTAGACATAACTCACGCCCACTTCGAAGGATTTGTTTGAGCGTGTGGACGAAGATGAATAGTAGGCATATGGAAAGAATAACTGCACAAAGACCAAAACGAAGCACAGACTGATTATGATTAACGTCCACGCCAGCTTGTTTTGTTTTATTGAAACAAGATTTTGCTTCTTTATGAAACTCTTTAAGCCTCTTTTTCTGTAATTTTGGAGGCTTTGCCTTTTCAAGTAAAGTGGAAAACTGAAGCTAGCGGCAACGACGATAGCTACTCCTGCAATAACTAGTTCAGTTGGGAAGCGAGTATTAACCGTGAAAGTAATTGTTTTCGAGGTTCCTACAAGTCCTGCAGAATCCTGATTATAAACTGTTAGTTTGTGAGCTCCAACAGTTAGTCCAGTTAGAGTTGAATTTCCACCGATTGTCACCGCTTGCTGACCATCAAGAGAGTAGCTTAACGAGGATCCCTGATCTTTAATCAAAAACGTCAATGGTATTTCACTCGTGCCATATGTTGTGCTTTGTGGACTAGTGAGTGTAACGATCGGTGCTACCTCAAGGGCTTTTTCTGGAGAAAATTTGATCATAAACGCGCTTTCCGAAGTGGTTCCTGCAATTAAGTATCCGCCATCCTTTGTTGAAATTATGCACGAAGAGGGGAAGCCTAACGGCGACGCTATTTCCGAAATGCCTAACTGCTCTCGCCATAGTTCTCTACCAGAGGAATCAGTCCTCACAATCGATGCAGTTTTTGGCTGAGCAATCAAGTAGCCTTCGTCGGGAGTTTGCACAATTGTGGTGAAGCTGTCACCCGAATATTGCTCGTAGCGAAGGTTCCATTGTTCATAGCCAATAGAATTTATTTTAACCAGCCAAGGAATCATTCCGCCGCTGGACTGCCAGAGTCCTGTCCCAGCAAGAATAAATCCTGCATCTTCAGTTTTTGCCATGGAGTAAATGAAATGTGTGTCTAAGGGATCGCCATAAACATAATTTTGGCTCCACTGTTGATTGCCGTTCGAATCAAGCCGAGCTAGCCAAAAATTATTCTTCAAGTTACCTGCTAACGCGCAGCCGCGATCAAAAGTGCTTGCAACAGAAGAAACCCTGAAACCACCTGTAAAGTTCATGTCCCAAAGGATTTTGCCTTGAGAGTCAACTTTGCGCAGCCAAGCGTAAGTCTCATTACTCTCTCCGATGCTGTTTCCGACGACGGTGAAGGTGCCATCGCAGGTAATAATTCCTTGCCGAACGCCGGTCTCGGTAATGGGTGCAGAATTATTAACCCTGTCTACTTCAGAAGGGAGAACAGCTAAGGCGTCGACTTTAGCGTAGAAAAAGGAAATTTTGTTTCCGTCAACGTCGGTTTTGACGACTTCCCCGTTTACGCAGAAAACAACGTATCCTTGATCGGAAGCTTGCGCTAACGAAACCGCGTTGCCAAGAGCCTTCTGCCATAACACGTTCCCAGCTGAGTCAGTTTTAATTAATGTAGCTCCGCCATATGACAAAGCCGTGCCAACCATGGCGTAGCCTCCGTCAGATGTTTGGATGATAGAATTAATCTGCAAACCAGTGTAGGTTTTCCTCCATTGGATTGAAGGCGGGTCAGGTGAAGCCGTTGATGATGGAACAAAAACAAACAAGACCAAAGCAATGAAAACTATTGCAACAATACTTCTTGTAAATCGAGAGTGGGCGGGGCGACAGCGCTTCAAAGATGACATCCCAGCAACATTATATCTCAAATAAACAGACTCAGCACTTATCTTTTTCGCAAACTCGTATACTTTCCCTAAAAAGCTTCAAGCACGACGGCCAATGGCGGTGAGCTTTCAAAGAAGGCGCCTCCCAAAGAGTTGCAAGAGTTGTCTTCGGGAAAGTTTTATCTTCACTGTCGCACGTTTTCTTTTAAGAGTGAACCTGATGTCACTTACGCTTCGAGATGCTCAACATCTGAGCTGGAAAACTTTCAAAAAGTTTGAATCGTTGAATAGTGAACGTTCGGCAGAATTTGATTCAGAAGGTGAGTTAGTTACAAAGGCAACGGAAATTGCAAAGAAGACAAAAAGTCTGCAGACTGCTCAGCCGCCAGAAAGGGAGGAGCTCGGTAGATTGTTTTCAGAGTTACTTTTTTCCCTGTTTGTTTTGTCGGAACGTAACGGCATAAGTTTAGAGGATTCGTTTCTGCAGGCTGTGGACAAAATCATTTTGGGTTTTGTGAGCTAAAAGTTTTTGCACAGGCGCGTGATGGGGCGGTTTCGATGATTATCCTGGGCTTCGGGGACGTTAGTATTCTTGGTTTACCTGATACATTGAATGCTGAAATAAAAAATATAGTTGAGGGCTCAACGGAGGCAACTTAATCTATTCGGTTATGGCTACAGTTTCTTGTAGACGACGTCTCGCTCTTTGGCTTGTTGCACCAACTTTAAGCCTACGCTTTGGCCAGCTTCGACACGTTGAATACTTTTATGTTCTACTTGCATAGAGTCGACAGTCATTTCGAAGTCAGTTGAAGGCCCTTTTACGAGTATGCGGTCTCCTACGGATAAGGGAGCTGTAAGTTCGATTATCCCTACGTTGATTTTGGAGAAGAAATGTTTAACGGCTCCAATTTCGAGTATTTCTTCTTCGTTCATATGCAATATTGCTCCTTGCGAAACATTATGCTTAGTTTGAATAAAAGATTTGCCTATATGTACGCTATAGAAAAATGCGGCTAAACCATTAGCCTTTCTTCATGGCTTCTGTTTTAAGTTCTTTTGGCAATAATTCTATTGCATATCTGAGCGCTGTTCGCGGCATAACGCTACGGTTCCGCACCACATAATCAAAAACCTCTTTCGGATGTTTCCGACTTTCCTCCTTAAGCAACCAACCATAACCCTTCTGCACCATATCGTCGCTGTCTGTAATCAGCATGTCACTGATTTCGAATCCATCCTTGAGGAACTCGCCTTTTTTGGCTGGAACAATAAACGAAACCGCAGCAGCACGCCTGAGCCATCTGCAGTCGGATCTTGCCCAGCATTTCACTTCACCTGCTATTTCGGGGTATTTCTCGATAAAGTCGCCGATCGTATGATTGCAAAAGCCGTCGCATTTCGCCCAATTATCAATATACTTTTCAATCCAACGTTTGAAGGTGGGTAAATCTATGGGCTCAAATTTCTCAACCATGTTGGGGAGCCAAAACGCTGCTACAAAGGCTTCTTCTGTGAAGCCTGAAGCGTACAGTTCCTCGCACAGCCCAAAAATCTCTGGCTTACTCAACAGGTGGATTTCGTGCCAGTATTTCTTTGCGATTTTGCCAACAGTTGGCGTCTTTACTCCGTAGTAGGTTACTGCTTCCTTGAAGAAACGTTGGAAAACTTGTTTGGTTCTCTCGTCAGCAGAAGCCCGAAGGTCTGTGCGGATTCGCGCAATTAAGCTGTCCATATCCAAAATGTGGCGTTGAAATGGTTATAGCTTTTTCCGTAGAAACAGCTTTAGAACAAATTAAGAAAGGGGGAAAGTTGTTGCTAATACTTTTCCATTTGGTAGAGGTCAACGCCCAAATCAACGTTGAGCGGTTTCTCTGGAGTGTTTTCCGGTTCCAAATCGTAGAGTTTATGCATGATTTTTCCCAACTTAGTTTTGAACGAAATCATCTTTGTTTTAGCTTTAACGTTTACGGGGTCAGCTGGAGCCGCTTGTGTGGAGTTCACGGGGTTCAAGTGTGCTTGGCAGATGCCAAGAGTGGTGGCCGCTTCGAGCAGCTTCACGTTGACTTCCGCATCTTCCAGGCCTACTGGCAGCTTACCGATAGCTTCGTCGTGAAGATGCTTAGTCAACACCTTTTCTCCTCCAAACTTCAGCGCTGATCAAGTCGCGGATTGCGACTCGGATTGCTTCGGCTCTGTTGGGGTAGAAACATTCGTCGACGAGCTGATCCAAAGCTTTTATATACGTTTCAGGCAGGTAGAGAGTGATTAGTTTCATTCGGGTTTTCCCTCTGGGTAAATTAGAGACTACTACTTCTTAGATATACTTGTGTATATCATGCTGTGAATATGCGTATAACATGTTCGTTACATGCTATATAAGCTTTAGAAATTGGGTGTGGCAGCTTTATGTATAATCAGGCACCGCTAAACCTGCAAGTTTTTATCCGATGCCGCATTTCTATGCCCAAAGAGATGGATAACATGCAGGTTTTCGTGAAAACCTATGGATGCAGCGCCAACACAGCAGACAGCGAAGCCATAGCAGGATGTCTAAAAGCTGCTGGCTACACCTTAGCTGACTCGGAATCAAAGGCAGACTTAGTAATCTTCAACAGCTGCGCCGTGAAGGGACCAACAGAAGACCGCATAATCGACGACCTCAAGCATGTGCCCAAAACCAAAAAAATCATTGTGGCAGGCTGCTTGCCGCTGATTAGTTTGGAGCGGCTTTTGCGGGAAGTCCACTTTGACGGGGTTGTGGGTCCTGCTGAAGGCGACAAAATTGTGGCGGTTGTGAAGCGAGTTTTGGCTGGCGAAAACGTCGTGGACTTGCAGGGTTCGCTCTCAGCTATGCCGCGGTTGGATTTGCCAAGGGTCCAGACGAATCCTGTGGTGAGTGTGGTTCCGGTGAATTTTGGCTGTTTGGGGTCCTGCGCTTTCTGCTGCGTGACGCATGCAAGGGGACATCTGAGAAGTTATTCCATAAACGAGGTTGTCGAGCGCGTGGAATCCGACGTTGCCGCAGGAGTCAAAGAGTTCTGGATCACGTCCCAAGATACCGCTTGCTATGGCAGGGACATTGGCACAAACCTTGCTCACCTTCTAAAAAGCGTAACTGTCGTAGGAGGAGATTTTTGGGTTCGAGTAGGGATGATGACTCCAAATGTTGTTACGCCTTTCCTTGCTGATTTGGTTTCTGCGTTTGGGAGCGGTAAGGTTTTCAAGTTTGTGCATTTGCCGGTCCAAAGTGGCGATGACGAAGTTTTGCGGCGTATGCGAAGATTTTACACGGCGACGGAGTTCAAGGAAACGGTGGCTGCTTTTCGCAAGGCTTTTGCGGAAATCACAATCAGCACGGATGTAATTGTTGGGTTTCCGGGAGAAACATCGGAAGCATTCGAAAACACCCTCAAGCTAATCCGTGAAGTTGAGCCTGATATCGTGAATGTTTCTAAGTTTTTTGCGCGCCCCAAAACGGCTGCTTGGGAAATGCGAACCGATGTGGTTGATAAGGTGGAGATTAAGCGGAGAAGTTCAAAGTCATCTGAGTTTGTGAAGGAGGTTTCTTTGTTGCGGAGTCAAAGGTGGGTGGGTTGGGAAGGCGAAATCCTTGTTGATGAGAAGGGAAAGGTGGCTGGAACTTGGGTTGGTAGGAACTTTGCTTACAAACCTGTTGCTGTAAAAAGTGACGTGGACTTGTTGGGTAAGACTGTGCGTGTGAAGGTTGGGAAGGCGTTTGCGACGCATTTGGAAGGATCACTCGGGTAATAGTTAGTCGGGTTACTGTTTCGGGTTTTGAAGACACCTGTTGCGATTTTTCGCTATACCCCCCTCCTTTTCCGCTGGGTTCGATTTCGGTCACTTTTTTGTTTTTGAGTCCGATTTGGGTTTTTCTCACGGTTTAAAAAGGGTTAAAATGGGTCGTTTTGGTGAATTTTGGGAAGTAGGTAAAACAGACAGAAATTGGCGTGATAACGAGGTGTTAATATGGAAAATTGCTTTTCAAAATCAGGTGCCTGTTTTAGATTAGATCAAGTAGTGGCAAAATTTGCGGGGATGCAGAAAGTTTTAATGTCGTAACGAGTAGTAGATTATTAGTTTATGTTTGTTGGTTGTTTGTTATGAAGTTTGAAACTGCCGTGAATGAGGTTATTCCTCGTACCCCGGATACCTTTAGCTTCAGGTTCCCCCGACCCGGGGGGTTCGATTTCAAGCCGGGTCAGTACGTAATGGTCACATTAAAGTCCGGTGATAAAGAAATCATGCATCCGCTGAGTTTGTCCAGCAGCCCCACCGACCGGGATTTCATCGAGTTTACCAAGAAATTTACGACTAGTGAATACTCCACGCAACTAAAAACTATGAAAGCCGGTGACTGGGCTCGAATTGACGGACCCTACGGCAAATTCACCTGTGAATGCGAATACGAAAAAATCTTGTTCATTGCCGGCGGCATTGGCATCACCCCGTTCTTTAGTATAATGAAATTTTGCACGGACAACCAATTGCCCACAAGCATGATACTCCTTTACGGGGTTAAAAATGAAAACGAAATCGCCTTTAAACCGGAACTGGAAGAAATGCAGCGGGCAAACTCGAACCTTAAAGTAGCCTACGCGGTCTTTGAACCCGGTCCAGATTGGAAGGGAAAAGTAGGCATAATCACTGCCGATCTTGTTCGGCAAGAGGTTCCGGACTTCAAAGACCGAGTCTTCTATGCCTGCGGGCCACCGGGAATGGTTATTGCGATACAGAAAGTCGTGGCCATGTTGGGTTTGCCGGAGACCCAGTTGAAACTGGAGTCCCTCGTCGGACATACCTAATAAGGAAAAGTTTACGCTTTTTCTTGAACGGTGATTGTTGTGCTTGTGTAGGGCTCCATTATCAGGATGGCGGTTTGGGGCAGGCTCTCTTTAATTTTGCTTGATAGCTGCTGCTTCTGCTTTGCGGACCCATGCATGGCTACCACCCAGCTTGGTTTGAGGTCAGAGGCCATTTTGTAGGCTTTCTCAGGCGAAGCCGTCGGCGACATTCTTCCAGTTGGAAGCAACGCTACTTCCGAAGGGTAGTCTTTTAGCGGTACGTATCCTGAGTCGCCTGCGTGAAACAGTGTCAGGCTGTCCATTTTTATTTGGTAGAGCATGATTGGGCCGCGGTGGATGCCCTCTATCGCTGTTGCGGTTATGCTGCCGAAGGTGTAGGTTTTTTTGGACTCTGCCTTTGTTAGTTTGTCGTCTGGCATTTTGCCTTTCAGTTTGTTAACGACTTTGTCTTCCGCTAACACCTCGGCTCCCGTCGCGTGGACGAGGTCTTGAGTTTTGCCCGCGTTGAAATGGTCCATGTGATTATGTGTGAACAGTATCAAGCGAACGCCTTTGAGGGCTCGTATTTCGTCGCCTTTGAGAAACCCTGCAGGGTCAATCACGACTGCTTGGCTCGTTGTTCTCGCAATAAAACCTGACGTCCCTAAATAGAAAAGTGCAAGCTGATTTTTCGCTATGGGCGAATCGAAGAATTTGCGTATTTCGTCTGCTTTGCTTTTTCGGAACATTGGTATCTCCCTATTGCACTTTGGAAGTGGGTGTATAAAAATTGGTTGCCTCGTTTAAGTGCAGGATCCGCGGATGGTTTACATTTGCATGGGCATTATTTCGAGGACTTCAATGCTTGCTTTGGGCAGCATAAAGTGCGGCTGACCGCTAACCATCGCCTTCACGGCGTCCATATCCTCGGCCTGAGCAATAGTGTACCCAGTGATCTTTGTTTTCCCTTCTGAGCTTCCTCTTTTAGTAAACTGCATTCCTTTTCCCAACGGCGCACCTTTGTCGACGATTGCTTTTCCGTGTTTTTTGTACCAAGCCAGCCAAGGTTCCATGCCTTTCTTCAGTTCTTCGGGACTCACGTTCATTTGTGCTTCGGCAGCAACGGGTGCCATATATAAAATCATGAATTTCTTCATCAAAAACACCTAAACTAGGTTTCGGGTGAAAGTATTTAATTTTATTGTAAGCACTTTTCTGGGGTTAGAAACAAAAAAATGAGGGCGATTTTGCCCTTTTCTTTTTATGGATAGAATCTTCTTGTGGTTCTGGGGAAGGGGATGGCGTCCATAATGTTTTCCAAGTCGAGCATCCATGTAAGGAGTCGTTCTAAGCCCATTCCGAAGCCAACGTGCGGCACTGTGCCGTATCGGCGGAGGTCTAAGTACCACTCGTAATCCTCCGGTTTTAGGCCTTGAGCTTGCATCCTCTTAATCAGCATTTCTTTGTCTTCTTCGCGTTGTCCTCCTGTGCTGATTTCTCCGATGCGGGGAACCATCATGTCCACCGACAGCGCTACTTCTGGGCGGTCGCTGTATGTTTTGCAGTAGAATGCCTTAATCGCGGTTGGGTAATCGTAAACGAAGAACGGTTTGCCAAAGTCTTCCGCCAGCACCTTTTCGTCTTCGTAGCCGAGGTCGTCTCCCCAGTTTAGGGCGGGATTCTTTACTTTTAGTCTGTCAATTGCTTCAGCGTAGGTTATTCTTGGGAACGGAGCTTTCACGGCGGCAAGCTTGTTTATGTCTGCGCCCAATTCGGCAAATTCTTTTTGGCAGTTCTCAGCCACCCTTTTGCAAACATGCTCCATGAGTCCTTCTTCGAACTTCATGAGGTCATCCATCGTGGCGAAGGGCCATTCGCCTTCTATGTGCCAGTATTCTGTCAAATGTCTAATGGTGCGGCTCTTTTCTGCACGGAAAGATGGCGCGATGCAGAAAACTTGCTCGAGGCTGTAGATGAGAATTTCAAGGTATAACTGGCTGCTTTGGGTTAAGTAAAGGTCCTGGTCAAAGTACTTTAAACCAAACAATGTTGAGCCGCCTTCAACTGCTGCCGAGATGAACATTGGCGGCGAAACCTCCGTGTAACCTTGCTTCTTGAAGTATTCGCGCGTGTACTCCATTACGTTTCCGCGGACCTTCATTACTAGGTTCATTTTGCGGCTTCGCAGCCAGAGGTGGCGCATGTCGCGGATGAATTCTTCGCTTTTGTCTTTGGCTATGGGAAAAACGTCTGCGAGTCCGATTATGGAAACCGCTTCCGCGGCAATTTCGAAGCCTCCTGGGGCGCGTTTGTCTGGTTTGACGAGGCCGTCAAGGACTAGCGACGATTCGATGGTGAGTTTTTGTGCTTCTGCCCACGCAGCTTCAGATGCTTTTTTCACGGTGCATTGGATAACGCCTGTCGAATCTCTGATTACTAGGAAAATGAGTTCTTTGCCTTCTCGTTTGCGGTAAACCCAACCGCGAACAGACACAGACTTGTCGTTGCAGTTGCCATCTAAGATTTCGCGGATTTTAACTAAAGCCATTTCCCATCAACCGTTCCTGCGTGAATTCTGCTTTCAAACGTGAGAGCCTATCTATTTTAAACTTCCTAAACAACTCATTCGTTTGGTAGAGATCTGACCGGAATTCTATTGAGAGAATTGTTGTCTTGGTTTGTTTTCTTGTTCGTCGTAGTAGTGGGTGTTTTTGCAAAATACTACTTCTGTCTGGGCGTTTTTGGGGTTGTGTTTTTGGTTTGGGTTGGTTTTTGGGTTTTTTGTAGAAGGGGAAAGGTTGGCTTATTCAACAACTTGTTGGTTGTGCGTGCGCGACGGCGGAGGGGGGTAGGGGTTGCATATACGTTTTGCATATACAAATTGTTTAACAATCCGCGCCTGAAACGCAGCAACTCTCTTAACCCTTTCCTAATTGTGATTAAACCTCTCCGTCCACAAGCAATTCTTTGGGTGCTGTTTGTCACGTTTTTATTAGTTGGAAGTACCTATCTATCATGTTGAAGGTAAGGGCACATGAATACTGAAGAAACGCTTTTAGAACGTATCGTTGCAAACCCAAAAATTATGGATGGAAAACCTATTGTAAAGGGTACGCGCATCACCGTAGAGCAGGTATTAAAGATGCTTGCTCAGGGTTTAACAACAAAAGAAATTCTAAAAGATTATCCCCATCTGTCAAAAGAGGATGTTGCAGCAGTTCTGCTTTATGCAGCCAAAGTCGCAGGTGAAGAAGAAGTCTACCCCGTAACCGTCACTTGAGCCTGATTCTATGAAGTTCTTAGTTGACGAATGCACGGGCATTTGGGTTTCTAGAAAACTCACTCAAATGGGATTTGACTCAGTTTCCGTGATTGAATATATGAAGGGCGCCTCAGACGAGGAAATTGTGCGAAAAGCAGTTGAGGAAAATCGCATAATTGTAACCAATGACAAGTACTTCGGTAGGCTTGCAGGGTTCAACAAACTGCCTGGCATGATCCTGTTGAGGCTTAAAGATGAAAGCATCGAAAACAAAGTGAAAATTGTTTCTTTCATTCTCGCCTCCCATAGCGATGCTATCGTCGGAAACGTTATGATTGTGTCTGAGAAGAGAATAAGGGTGCGACGAATAGGTAAAAGTTGAAGTTTGGTTAGTGGATCGGGCGGGATTTGAACTCCCGGCTTTCGTGTTACAAACTCGGGTTGTGGTTCCTTTTGGTCGGTTAGCTTTTGTTGTTGGCGAGATTTGTTTTTCTTGTTGGTAGTAGTGGTGGGTGTTTTGCGTTTTACTACTTCTCTGGATCTTTGCGTTTTAGGCTCTGTTTTGTTGTTGGGTTGGTTTTCTGAGTTTTCGTAGAGGTGAGTGGGGAAGCGTTCACTACTTCTCGCTTAGGGTTGGTTGGTTTTGGTGGTGTGTGCGTGCGCAACGGGGGAGGGGGGGTCACGTTTGTATATACATTTTCCACGTATAGCGTATATACACTCTATTCGGTTTCTGTTTGCTCTCCAGTTTCCCACTATGGTCAAGAAGTTTCAGTCAACTTCTCCAAATCTTTGCCAGCTACCTGATAAATGGTCCATTCCTGTAGTGGCGCAGCTCCCATTTTCTTGTAGAAGGCAATATGGCGCATTCCAATCCAAGCAAGCCCACTCCAACCGATCGTATTTCCTTTCCACGGCTAATTGCGCTATGAATGAAAAGAAAGCTTTTCCGAAGCCTTTCCCACGTAACTGAGGTTTTACGTACAGGTCCTCGATATAGATGCCAGCTTTCCCACGGAAGCTAGAGAAATTGTGGAAGAAAATCGAGTACCCAGCCACGTGCCCTTGGTACTCGCCGACAACGGTTTCGGCGACTTTACGGTGGAAAAGCGCTTCACGGAGGAGTTCCTTTGTTGCCTTGAGCTTATCTTTCATCGTCTCATACTCGGCTAATTCTTTGATCATGTCAAAAATGGCTTCGGCGTCTTTTTCTTCTGCAAAGCGTATCTTAAATTCGCTAATCTGCGTTTTTTTGGTCGGCCGCATTTTCTCTTACCCCAGAATCCTACTCAGAATAAGTGGCATAAAAGATAATTGAAAGTACGTTTAGATTTCTTTGGTTTTGGGTTCAGATATTTTCAATGCTGCAAGCAATCCGAACGGGACTGCGGCAATAGCTAGTAGCACGAATGGGAGCCAAGTGGCCACGTATGAATAGAGGAAACCTGCGAGGAGGTAAGTGAAGGCTTGGGTAAGGTAAAGGAAGAATTGCAGGAAACCCACGGCTTTTCCCCGCATTTCCCGCGGTATCAAGTCGCCTAAGAGAACTTGGCTACTGTTTACGCGAAGGAGGTTGCCCAAGTTGAATAGAAAAAGTGAGAGCAAAAGCAAGTAGAAGTTAGCAACTACAAACAGAAGCATAGCAGGAATGTACAACAGATAGCCTAGTATCAGGAAACGTTTTCTTCCTTTGACATCCATCCACAACCCCGCCAGCAACGCGGGCAACGCAATACTCAAATACATTAAAGCCAAAACGATTGCGTATTGCGAGCCGGTGATTTTCAAAACTCCCGTGGCATAGACTACGAAGTAAATTTCGCAAGCCGCAACAAGCCCGTTTATTCCTATCGTAGTTATGAAAAGATAATAGGCTGACCTTGGAACTTGGCTCCAGACGCTCCAGCTTTCTCGCACCGTCTTGGGATATTGGCGGAATGCTTGCAGAATCTTGGGGCGCGATTCGTTGCCGTTGGCGGGCAATGTTTCCTTTAACTTGACCCGCAAGGCTGCAGCTGCCAAGTAAGCTACCAGCACGATTGAATAGGCGATTCGCATGCCCATGTTTGACTGAGGCGAAACGTACTCGCCACCAATCAGAACTAAAGCCGCGGCAATAATGGGGGCGGGAAGAGTTACCAAGTTCAAAATGACCGATTGGAAGTTCATTCCTATGCCTCGTTTGCCGGGCTCTAAGGAATCCAGCATCATCGCCATTAGTGCAGGTTGGTAGATGAGGCAAAGATTCTGAACAACCAAACCTATAACCACGAATTGCCATGAAGGGGCAAAAATGAAGAACAAGTAGCCAATTGCCAAGCCGAAAGACATCGTGGCGATTAGCCATTTCCTGCCGTTCTTGTCCGCTAAGTAGCCCCCGGGCAACTGCACAAACGCAATTGCCAACGAACCTACGAAGAACATCACGGAAAGCAGGAAAGGGGTAGCGCCTAAGCTAAGATAGTAGAGGCTGGAGTAGGTGTCTGGAATCGGTTGGGTAGAGTACATCAGAACCCAAGTTATCATCAAAACTAGAAAGTTACCTGAAAGAACGGCGTTTTTGCCTCGGAGCTGGTTAGAAAGCCCCATGTTACCTAAAAATTGCCTGACCATTATTTAAGCTACAAGCAAAAAAATCTTGGGAATTGCATTAAATTGGTGGAAAAAGAAAGAAAAGAGGAGAGATTTTAGTTCAGATCGATTTGGGCAAGCAATGCGAAGTCGTCTAGGCTGTTTAGCTGTACTCGGGTGTCACTGAAGGTGTAGAGGACGTTGCCGATGTAGGTTGATCGTGTGATGAATTGGCTGCTTTGTATCCATTGATACGAGTTCATCATTGCCAGCGACGGATCAGCGAGGAGAGCCGATGCGTTGTCCATCTGCGTCACGTTACCTCTCAGGGTTAAGCCGTTGGTGAGGTCCACGTTGAATACGTACACGCCTTGCCAAACGAATTGCGAGTAGGAGGTGGTTGAGGGAAACATTGGCGGCGCGATTTCAGCTCCGGGTTTGGCTACTCCAATGGGGGCTGGGTTTGTGGAACCGTTGCTTGTCAAATAAAGGTCTACGGGCAGCACCAGAAGGTGGCGGGATTGGTCAAACAGGAGGGCTTTGGGGTTGTTGAGGGCTTCAGAAGAGGTGCCGCGGTCGCCTATGACGTAGTGGGAGATTTCTGTGGGGTTCGCAACATCAGTAACGTCAAACAAGGACACCTTCAAACCCAAAATCGCAGTGTAATACACGTCGCCTGGGGTGTGGATTTTGTCCGCGTCGATGCTTGCGTTCACGTCTTGTCCGATGCCAATGAGATGGGTTTCGTCGTAGGGCTGCAAGAAATCAGAGTAACCCGGAATCGTTAGGTTCCCTAGAACCTGAGGGTTGGTGGGTTGACTTAAATCAATTACAAATAATGGGTCAACTTGCTGGAAAGTCACCAAGTAGCATCGGTCCCCCATGAACCGCGCTGCATGCAGAGTTTCGCCGCTTGCTAAGTTTTCGATTTTGCTCACCATGTTCAGGTCCGAGTTCAAGATGTACAGGTTATTTTGGGGTGTACCTGTCCACCAACTTGTTGAGTTGTAATCGTAGCTTGTTGTAGCTATTCGGAAGTACCCATTGTATTCATCCATTGAGTATTGGCTGAGCACGTTACCAGTTACGTTTCCTTGAGCCGCAAAAGTCAGGGATGCACCGGAAACTTGGATGCGGTAGATGGCGGTTCCCTGCCAACTCGGTCGTATCATAAGGGGCATGGGCATAATTGTGATGCCGCCGTTTGAGTTGGAGGTCCCGGTTGGCTGGGCGATCGTCTGGTATTCTGATATGGGGTATGTTATGTAGATGTTACTTTGAGAAACGTACATTGTCCCTGTATTGCCCATCATTATTGTCACGTTTGAGGTTTGCGCCGCATCGTTAAGGAGGTCTAAGCTGACTATTGTGGTGTAACTGTAGTAGGTGTCTGAGGTGTTAGCGTAGTGGATTGTTGTGGGGTCAACGCTTGAGACCTGTCCACCCGAAAAGATCTCGGGTAAGTAAACCGTGTTGTTTGAAACCTGCGCATTTTGGCTTATGATGTCGTAGACGTAGTTGCCTATCATTCGGGAGTTAACGTAGTTACCGCTCATGGTGAAGTTTCGCGAAAGAACCGGGTCGGCTTTGTTAGAGACATCGTAAACGTAAACAAAGGTTGTGCCGCTACTCCAATAAGGCAAAGCTAGTCCTGTAGAATATCCTCCTACAGCTTTGCTATCCACGTAATAGGATTCATACTGGTTGCCCATAACTGCAAGTTTTGTACCGTTCAGGTAAATCCCCGAAACGTATGCGTTACTGAAAGAGATTTTTCCGAGTACACGAGCATTTTGCGGATTCGCATCGAGAATATACACAACTTGACTGCTATTACCGACCACGTAAAGAGTGGTGCCGTCAGTTTTAACGGTGTCAGCTTCGTCTACGCCTGCAACTTGGATGTTGGTAGTTGAGTAGTCTTTAGTGGCTGAGTTTTGTGCTGTGGGAGCTGCCGTAGGAGCCGGCATTGCCTCAGGAGCCAATGCACCAGTAGCGGTACCTGTATAATAATTCAAATTTGCTGTTGAGCCAGCTGAAGTAAGGAAATCTCTGAGTTCATTGTAAGACGTGAAAGTTTTCATCGTTGAACCAGTCTTATCTGTTGAAGGCGCTGGCAAGGGCGAAATACCCGGATTAACGCCATAACTGTAGATCATCGCAACAAGCAAAACTGCTAAAAGAACACCGATTAAACCGTAAGTTCTGGTCTTCTTCATCACTTCTTTCTGTACCATGTATTTTTCACCTTTTTCTATACTTACTCATTAGTTCACGAGTTTATTTTATGCTAAGCCCGAGTACAGCATGTTCCAGCTGTTAGTACGGACGCAACGACCACATACGGTAAGCTTCATACCAAAAAACCGCGCAAACAACCGCGCCAAACACCATAATGAAGAGGTTTTCGCGCGCCAACCAGTTCAACCCCGGCATCAAAACCGCTAGAAACGCCGCGTAAAACGTTGTTGAGAAAACGGCATAAAAGAAGTAGCGGGGAAATAGTAGCTTGCCCAACTTGACGTAATGCCGTAGTACGCCGATTTTAACTTCGCCAACCAGGAAATAGTGTCCGCCTAACTCTTGTTTATCCACTAATCCCAGCTCTCGAAGTTGCTCCAAATGGTGACTGGCAACGCTTGGACTGCTGAAGTGAAGAGCGCGTTGAACTTCGCGCACGCTCTGCGGAGTCCCGCTTTTCAGGAGATACCAATAGACTTTCCAAGCTTTCCCGCGTAAGGCATAGTCAAGTTGAGTTTCGTTTTCTTTTGGATTATTCAATCGGCACGGCCCCGCAGATAAGTAGTTGGTGGACTAGGGAGATATAAGTCCAATTGTTAGTACGGATTATTCATATGATTTAATGACAAACCAGTTTATTTGAGAAATTGAGTAGCAGCTTCTTTAGATTTAGGACTTCTTTAGCGCTTTCTCCTTCTCGCTATCATAGTCGTTACTAGAGTGGCTGTTGCAGTCATCGTCAGAATTGTCCAAGTTGGGAACTCCAGCACAGAAGCCGAAGGAGTAACTGTCAGTATTGGACTTGGCGAAATAGTTGGTATGGCGTTTATAGTGAAGAAGACGGTCTTGTTTGTCCCGAAGGCATAAACGGTTACATTATGAGAACCGTTTGTTAATCCTGTAAAGAGCGAACTAGAATAGTAGAATAACCTATCATAATTGGTTGACGCATTATCAAGAACGTATGCGAAGGTTGTTGGGTAGTCTAGATAGTACGTTGGGTTGTTAATCTCCAAGGTTACTCTGATGTCAGTTGTGTTGTAGGTGGCGTTTTGAGGGCTGGTGATTTGGAAGGTTGGGGGAACTATGTAAACGGTAAATAGAATAGGTTCCGATGATGACTCGTTAACAACCGTTATCTTGTTTTCGTCAAACAATGTCGTTGAGACTCCCAGTGTTATGTGATGTGTTGTTCAATTGCCCAAGTTAAGGTCACTAAACCAGATTGTGTCGTCATAATTAGTGTAGTTGTCAAGGTCCACTCCTGTTTCGCGCACCCTATTCATCGTGCCATTATCGATAATGAACCAGCCGTCACCGGTAAATGTTGACAGAAACGTTATTTGCATATTATTTATGTAAGTTGCGTTCTGGGTTGGACTGTATACAACAATAGCTTGCTTGGATGCTAAATCGGCAGTTACCAAGGAAACTTGGGTTTTTGACGCAATCGGAAGAAGCAAAATGCAAACGACGAATGTAATTACGGTTGCTTCCTTCCTCATACGTATCAATCCACTAATGCCGGTTTTCGCCTAAAAGGTTGTTTGTCAAGGTTTGTTGTGTCAAGAAAAACTTTGCTTTCTCAGCTTCCTTCACTCATAACTTCCTGCGCGGAGAGGCGTGCAGCTGGAGGGGAAGGGGAACATAAGTCGAGAATCAGAGAGACCGCGAGCGAATACGAAACGCCAAAGCAAGCGAAAATGGTGCCCTTCAGGGTGGTTCCCTTGCATAATCGAGCGATAGGAACAAGTGTAGACTATAGAAATTTTGCAAGTGAAGCGAAATCTTCTTCGAACCGTTGCCTCATCTTGGTGAACCGCATCGCTGCCGACGGATGAACCGTCTCTATGAACAGAATGTCATCCCGTCTTGGGGTTTGCCACGCGATCTTTCCCATCAATACAACAACCTTTGGCTTAATCAAATCAATTTGCGCGCAAAGGTAAGGCACGCACGCGGCAATTTCATCGGGGAGAGGAACGCGGTTCTGAAGCGTCAAGTGCTTGACGATATTGGTTACGAATACCTCTTCTCGGTTGATTCCGTTGGCAGCCAGCACCTTGTTGAGGAACTTCCCTGCTCGACCCACGAAGGGTCTGCCCACCTTGTCTTCTTCGGCACCCGGGTTCTGCCCAATCAGTATCACCTTCGCGTTAAGTGGTCCCTCTCCGGGAACGGCTTGTTTTGAGTCTTGCCAGAGCCTGCATTTTTTGCATTGAATTATTCGCTCGTTTAAGCTCGAAACCGCCAAGAGAGTCACCTTGTTGTTGGTAACTGACAGTCACAAGGATTTAAAGAATCGTTCCTTCTATTGTGAAAAGCGTTTACTTGTAAGAGCCGTTAATAAAGTAAACGCGAGTAGGAGGAAAAACCATAGCCGTAATTGTTAGCCCCAGAATGATGCGTTTTCTGCTCAGAGCAGCTTTGGCTTTCGAACCTTTAGCGCCCACCGCTATCTCCTACTACCTGTCGCGAACGCTTCGAATGTGGAAGCAGCAAGGGCTAATCGACGATTACAAAATCCACACACAACGGCTCGGAAAAATCCACTACAGAGTCACCGTGGAACTTGAAGTCAACCGCAACCAGGTGCACCACTTTTTCGCTCACGTGTTACCTAAACGATCCAAAACTTTAGGGAGGTGGTTGAATGTCTGAAGAAAAGAAAGGAAAAGTGAAGCTTACCCTCGAACTAGAGATAAACGAAGAACTCATGGAAGTCATGAAAGAAGGAATGACAAAGATGCATTGGAAGATGCCCGATATGATGAAGCGTGGGGAAGAAGAAAAAAAGTAACCCCTAACACTACGCAGACACCCAATTTTCGTTTTTCCTCTTTTTTTGATTCGTAAAAGTTTTTTAGAAACGTTTTAAAATGCGACTAAACCATTTCCTGTGTAGGTATTCTTATGAAATTTTTAGTAGTTCAAAAAGTAAAACGTGAAGTTCCCATGGAGAAGTGGGCGAAGTTTTTGCCGTTGCAATTCAAGTATTTTGACGAGTTGGAGAAGCAGAAAATCCTCGAAGTTACCTACCACCTTATCGGTCAGCAGGGCAGCATGCTCGTGGTAAATGTGGACTCAGATGAAATGCTTTCGCGGGTTATAGGCGAGGACCCGATGTTTTTCCACATGGACCGGGAAATCTACCCGCTCACCTCCCGCGAGAACCATGAAAAACGAATCCGCAAAATCCTTGGGCAGTAGGGACGGCTATGGGTTGTCATGGTGGGTTTTCGCTGGATGAGACGACTAGGCGAAGCTGGTACAACCCCGAAGCAGTCCTAAAGGATGTGGGATTGGCTGCGGGTATGGTTTTTGTGGATGTAGGCTGCGGCGACGGCTTCTTCTCGCTCTTGGCTGCGAAGATTGTGGGCGACTCAGGGTCAGTGTACGCCGTGGATTTGGACCCGCAAGCCATCGAAAAGCTAAAAGCCAAAGCCCAAAAGCAAAACCTCAAAAACATCAAAGCAACAGCTGCACCCGCCGAGGAAACCGAATTCTGCACCCACTGCGCCGACATCGTCTTCTACAGCATGGACCTCCACGACTTCAAAGACGCCGTGCAAGTTCTCCAAAACGCCAAAAAAATGCTCAAACCCACTGGCTTAATCGTAGATTTGGACTGGAAAAAACTTCAGATGCCGTTTGGTCCTCCGTTCCAGATTCGGTTTAGCGAATCAGATGCCTTGGGACTGATGAGGATTGCAGGGTTCACTGCAATCAAAACGCAGGAAGCAGGACTATACCACTACTTGGTCATTGCAAAACCCAGAGAACACTGCTAGTGCTTTTCGTTGAGTATGAAGTAACTGAAACCAGGGTCTATCGCGATCTAATCTTGTGATTAGTACTTCTCTTGTTCTTTCGGTTCCAAGATTTTCTTTTCACTTTGCCGCACACTGTTGCCGTACACGTGAATTATTGTACCAATAACCACAGCAGCAGCAAATAGAATGTTGTACTCATTACCCCAGTTTTCAGCAAAAAATGAAACTCCCAAAAGTACTAGTCCGATTACTGAGATTACTTCACCAACTATTCGAATCTTCCAGCCTCTTGTAAGCTGCAAAACCACGCCTATCTCATTATCCGAGAGACAAGCTTTTAAAATTTCGTGCTTAGGAAAAATAAAAGTTAGCTCTGTTCTGCATCGGCGTAAAGTTCCATCAAGTCCCGTTTGAATCTGTCCGGCTGATTAATGTAAGCCGAATGCGATGCAGCTTCGTAGGTTACCAGTTTAGCTTTAGGTAGTTTCTCGGATAGGGTGCGCATTTCTTCGCCTGAGATTATGTTGTCTTCGGTGCCCCAGATGATGCGGACGGGGAAATTGAATTTGGGGTAAGACTGGGAGAATTCGGATTGGAAGACCCGGGCAGGGGCAATCAGCAGCAACCCCTTAACTGCAAACTCTGAAGCGTATTTGAGTGCCATGTGCCCGCCTATGCTGGCTCCAACCAACACAGGCGCCTCTTTGCCAAAAGCGTTCTCGGTTGCCTCTTTGGCGTAGGCAACATTTTTTTCGGGGTCACGCGTTTTGGGTTGGCATTCACTTTTCATCCCGTATGGCATATCCAGCGCTAAGAACGGTACATGCTTTTCTTCTAAGAGCGCCGTGACGCCGATTCGCTGCCAAATCTCACACGTGTACGATAAGCCATGCAGAAATACAATCGGCACGCCCGCAGCGTGGTTAACAATAGCTCGGCACTTGTAACCTGCTAAATTCAAGTTTTTCTCGGACAAACCGTTTCTCCCTTAATCATGCAACACAAAGCGCCTTATAACGCTATTTTCCGCGAATGACTTCTTAGAAAGAGTTAATAGTTTTCTTCGCCACTGGGTTAATGGTGTTTTGTTTGGCAGTTCAAGTCGGCGATAAAGCCCCAGATTTTACTTTACCCACCCAATTAGGCGACAAAGTGACCCTCTCCGAATACTTGGGCAAAAAGAACGTGGTCCTATACTTTTACCCCAAAGACGAAACCAGTGGTTGCACCAAAGAAGCCTGCGCGTTCAGAGACAGCTACCAAGTTTTTACTGATTTGGGAGCGGAGGTTTTAGGCATAAGCGGGCAAAGCGTCGAGTCGCACAAATCGTTCGCTACTCATCACGGTTTGCCTTTTCTGCTACTCAGTGACCAAGACAATAGTGTCCGGAAACTTTACGGTGTTCCAGCTTCTTTAGGAGTTATTCCGGGCAGAGTAACGTACGTTATCGATAAGAAAGGTCTCGTGCGTCATGTATTCAACTCGCAATACCAGCCTCAAAAGCACGTGGAAGAAGCCAAGCAGGTGCTCGAGAAACTCGAGCAAGAAGAAAAAGCCATTCCAACAGCGACCAACACCTCCTGACAACAGCTGCGTGAGACTTTGCTCAAACTCCACAACAACCTGACCCAAAAAACCGAGACTTTCCACTCAGTCCAAGACATGGAAGTAAAAATGTACACTTGTGGACCTTCCACTTATCAGCGGGCTCATATCGGCAACTACCGCACTTTCCTTTTTGAAGACATCGTACAACGGTACCTCGAATTTCTAGGCTATAAGGTGGCTAGACTCATAACTTTGACCAACATTGAGGATAAAGCATTAGCCCAAGCTGAAAAGGAAGGTGCCTCCGTTGAGGAGTTAACCAACCGCAACGAAGCCGAGTTCTTTGGGAACTTCGAGAAACTGAATATTAAGCGCCCCGACTTCACCGTTCGGGCTTCAACAATCGTGGAGCAAGCTGCAAAGCTCACTAAAATTCTGATTGACAAAGGCGTCGCCTACAAATACAGCTATCAAGGCGCGGAAAACGTGTACTACGACCCGACCAAGTTCCCAGGATTTGGCAAACTCGCCCATATTAACATGGATAAGTGGCCCAAAAAGAAGCGCCGATTCCATTTGGACACGTATCCAGGAATGCCTTGGAATAGGGGCGACTTTATCTTATGGCATGGCTGCAAAAAGGGCGACATAGTCTGTTGGGAAACCGAAATCGGAAAAGGACGCCCAGCGTGGAACATTCAGGACGCTGCTATGGTAACTAAGCATCTTGGTTTCAGCGCGGATGTAGCTTGTGGGGGAATCGACAACCTCGTGCGTCACCACGACTATACTCTCGCCGTGGCGGAAGCTGTCTCAGGAAAGCCCTTTTCTAGGTTCTGGCTTCA
Source organism: Candidatus Bathyarchaeota archaeon (assembly GCA_017883615.1). GTDB lineage: Archaea > Thermoproteota > Bathyarchaeia > Bathyarchaeales > Bathycorpusculaceae > JADGNF01. The sequence continues at coordinate 8,789 of JADGNF010000006.1, read as the reverse complement.
CGGCGGGCACCTGTATGTAAATGGGAAAAAAATGTCTAAAAGCAAAGGCAACGTACTCTACCTCCAAGACTTAACAGCCAAAGGTTACAAAAACGAGCAAATACGCTTCTTTTTGATTTATGGCAGCTACAGGAAACGGCGAAACTTTACATGGGAAAACTTAGCAGAGACGAGCCGGCTTCTTGACGACTTCAAAACAGCCGTTCAGGAGTTGGAGAACGCTAGCAGTGAAATCTCCAGTCCAAAAGCGAAATCGCTTGCAAACAGCATAATGGATACCTTCCGCAGGCACATGAACTGTGATTTAGACGTGAAAGGCGCTTTTGACGCGCTCCAAGAAATAGTTACGAGTCTTCAGAAGTTTATGAAGACGAATAAACTCAGTAAGAAAGATGCCGCGGTGGCTTTAGCTGACCTGAGAGAAATTGACCGTGTACTCCAAGTAGTCTTCTAAACCCAAACGCAACGCCTTGATATTGTTAGACCAGAGTGCCTACAAGTTTAGCTCTTTCAATGTTTTCGGCTCCATGCGGCGCTAAATCCATTTCCTCAGTTAAATCCGTCCCAGCCTGATGTGCTCCAAGGTGGTCTCCTCGAATCCAGAAGCTGCTGTTTGTCACGTCATAGACTTTGTTATTGTAAGCTACGTACGCGGGGTTGCCGTTTCGGCCGTCGAATTTTGTGAGTTCTTCACGTGTAAATTTTCTTTGTTCAGTCAAAATTGTCACCTTTACATCATTGTAGTAGGTGGAAGTTTAGTTTAAAGATTTAGGAACTGATAATGAAACTGTAGTCAAGGCATCGAGGGGGATACGCCCTGAGCTTGAACAGAAGGGGTACCTTGGTAGTCTGCGTTGATATGGATGCTGCCAGTTGTTGTCGTTTGATCTACTATGAAGTTGCTTGTGGCGGGGTAGTTGCTGCTGTAAATTGGCGATTTGTTGCCGTTGAAGTTTTGCACGTCAACCGATATGGCACCAACTGACGTGTGAGAAATAATTTGTGCCCCAACGTTGCCGTTTATGTTCATCCCTAAGTTAATACTGCCCGTCGTTGTAATGGCACGCATTGAAACGTTGCTACCTATGTCTCCATTTTCTGCGATGTTAGCCGTTATCGAGCCAGTGGTTGATTTGAGGTTAACAGCTGTGTTTCGGAAAACGTGAGCGTTATCCCAGTTCAAATGGATAGTTCCAGTGGTTGACGAAATCGAGATGTCTCCGTTTAGGCTAAAGAGGTCGGTTAGGTTTGTTTCTATGCTGCCTGTGGTGCTTTTCAGGGTTATGTTTCGGAATTCCTGTGGGACTATGTTTATTTCAGGTTTAAGAGTGATTTTTCCTACCGTTGTTTGGGCGTTAATATTCATTACAGCAGAACGTTCGATGTAGATGTTGCAGGTTACTTTGAGGTTAGGTGAAATGGGCCAAAATTCGGCTCTTGAAACATGTGAGGTAACGGTGAGTGTATCGCCTGATGTTGCGTTATTGAAAGTTATTTTTAGGGGTTGCGTGTCTGAACCGAAAAGTCCCGTTGAACCGGTGGCAGAAACTTCCATCCTGACTAGCTGATTGGTTAAATCTGTAGGAATCACGTTTACATTCGCAACATCTGCGTCAAAATTCAAATTAACATTTTGTGCGCCCGGAAAGGATGAAGCTACTTCGGTTTGGTTGAAATTCACGGACCTGAAGGGCACGAAAGCGATAACGGCGAAAAAGAACCCTATAAGGAGTATAGATATCAAAATCGCTACGGGCACTATGAAAGGCGTCCCCTTGCGGCGAGAACTAGCTTTTTGCATTTGCGCTGGAGACTCGACCGGTGTACCGCAAACACGGCAAAATTTTGCGTCCGAGTCCAATTTGGCTCCGCATTTTCTACAGTAAGACATAACCAATCTACCGGATACTAAAATTATCTTCTTTAAGATTTAAGCTTTGCAGCAACATCTGGAACTCGAAGAAGCAGTATAGAAGAATAGATATACCTGAAATCCTATGATGGATTTGAGGAATTGCATGCCATTTTGCAAAAACTGCGGAAACGAACTTGCATTAGACGCGAAATTCTGTCCAAAATGCGGAACGCCAGTGACGTTCGAATAGTCAACTCAAGCCCCTCAAGAACCAGCTCCAGCTGTGGCTTCAGGATTGAAGTTAGCATTCTGGGGAGAACGCTTCGTCGCATGGCTCATTGATATCATAATTATCGGTTTAGTAGTTACTTTTCTAAGCTTGTTTACGTGGGTGGCCAGCGGTTCTTTTACGTGGTGGGGAACATGGCCCAGTTGGATTCCTTTCTTCAATTTGGGCGGGGTCTTATACTTCTTCTACTGGTTCTTGATGGATGGCATTTACGGGCAATCAATAGGCAAAATGGTCATGCGACTAAGAGTTACGCGACTAGACGGCGGGCGCATTAACAGGGGTCAAGCTGCTTTGGAAAGCGTTGGGAAAGGCTTTCTTTTGCCCATTGACGTAATCTTAGGCTGGCTCCTTTACACTCGACGGAGACAAAGAGCGTTTAATTATCTTTCTGGAACTGTCGTTATCCGCGAAACTCTCCCTTAATTGGGGAGGCTTCCACGGCAATTTTAATTAAGATGCCAAGCCAGCTTCATAATAGGAATTTCGCTTGGTCACAATCTTCGAAGGCACAGCCATTATCTCAGCGGCCTCTGCTATTTTAGTCTCTGTCTTTGCACTTGTTCAGCTTAGACACATGGAGAAACACCGCAACGTCGAAATATCAATGAAGCTGTTTGAGTGGGCAGAAAATGAAAATCTCCGAAAAGCCTTCAAATGGATGGATAACAAATACCAATTTACGACTTTCGAAACCTACAAAGCTTTGGAGGAAAAAGATATCGAAGCTAGTGAGTATCCTGCTGAAGTAACAGCTTTCTTTGAGCAAGTTGGTTTTTTAGTGGAGAAGAAATTCGTAGACCTTGACGTTGTAGCCGACCGATTAGGTCATTATGTGATTACTGATTGGCGAAAACTGCAGCCTTGGATAGTCGCGATGAGGCAGGAAAAGCAGGACTCTACTTACGGAGAACATTTCCAACACCTTTACAATCAAACCGTTGGATATATGAAGAAACGCTGTGCATCAGGCGAAACCAACTTCTGCACAGATCTGGAAAGAATGCATTAGTTCTTACTTTTTGAGTAGTTCCACCGAAATAATGCGGCTAAAACACTTTTCGGCACCGTTTAAGTAAGAGAATCCACATCATCTCTCAACAATCAGTTCAAAGTGTTTGGAGAGTGTCCTTTGTGCCACAAAAAGTTCTAGTCACCGCAGCTTGGCCCTACATCAACGTAACGCCTCACTTAGGCAATCTTGTAGGCTCCGTTTTGTCTGCAGACGTTGTAGCTCGATACTATAGATTGCAGGGCGAAGATGTGTTAATGGTTGGCGGCTCCGATACCCATGGCACACCCATCGAGGTGGAAGCTATGAAAGAAAAAATCACGCCGAAAGAACTGACTGACCGCAACCACGCATGCGTTACCGCCCTCTTCCGAAAGTGGGAAGCCAGTTTTGACAATTACACTAGCACCGAAAGCCCGGTCCACAGAGAATTCGTCCAGCAGCATCTCATGAAGATTTATCGCAATGGCTACATCTTTGAGAAAGAAACTGAGATGCTCTACTGCCAGCAGGACCAGCGGTTTCTACCAGACCGATTCGTTGAAGGCCACTGTCCGCATTGCGACTACGAACATGCACGAGGGGACCAATGCGACCGATGCGGCAGGCTCCTTGAACCAACAATGCTCAACCAACCCTACTGCATCATCTGCCACAGCAAACCAATTATCAAAAAAACCAAACATTGGTACATAGACCTCTCAAAATTCGCAGTGCCCTTATGCAAATTCTTGGAGGAGAACCAGCAGATTTCCAGCAACGCCAAAAACTTCAGCCTCAATTGGATTAAAGAAGGCTTGAAGCCCCGAGCAGTCACTCGAGACATTGAGTGGGGAATTCCTGCACCGTTTCCAGGTGCCGAAGGCAAAACTATCTACGTCTGGGTCGATGCGGTTCTAGGCTATGTCTCAGCAACCATAGAACAGTGCCTACGGATGGGTCAACCTGAACTGTGGCGAGAATACTGGTTCAACAAGAATGCGAAAACACTCTACTTTGTGGGTAAAGATAACATACCGTTCCATACAATTATTTTGCCAGCGTTGTTGCTGGCTTCAGGCGAAGATTACAACCTTCCCTGGAACGTTTCCGCAACTGAATTCTTACAGTTTAGGGGCGAAAAAGCGTCTAAAAGCCGCAAAATCGGCATCTGGATTGACGAAGCCCTCGAAATGTTCCCAGTCGATTACTGGCGTTTCTTCCTTATTGCCACACGCCCTGAAACAAAGGATACAGATTTCACCTGGGACGGATTTATTGGTAAAATCAACGCAGATCTCAATGACACCTACGGCAATTTCATCCACCGCACCTTGACATTTGTGAATTCGAAGTTCAACGGTGAAGTCCCAAAAGCAGAGAAACTCGACGCCGACGACGAAATGGTCCTCACAACCATACGTGAAAGGATCGAAGCCATCGCAAAAGACCTCGACAACGCAAAGCTTCAGTCCGCCGCCAATACACTCATAAGCCTAAGTCGCCTGGGCAACCAGTACCTTAACGAGAAGGAGCCATGGAAATTACTTAAAACCGACCCCGCTAGAGCCGCAACAATATTCTATGTAGCTGTCCAATTTGTTAAGGCTCTATCGGTAACTTCGGTGCCCTTCATGCCCGGAACCGCGGAAAAGATTTGGCAGACCCTTGGGCTCTCGGGAAGCGTAATTAAAACGCGTTGGGACGAAGCGGTCGCGCCTCTGGAATCGGGGCATAATATCGGCAAGTCTGAGCCGCTGTTTCATAAAATTGACGCTGACGAAAGCAAGTTGGATGAACAACTGCAGAAAATCAGGGAAGAAAAAGCAAGACCAATTTGAGCGGTGCCCAAGATGCCTGTTAATGCTGACCTCCATGTTCACACTATATTTAGCCCAGACTCGCTCATCACCGCCAAGGACCTTGTTTACTACGCCAAAAAACAAGGCTTAAACGCAGTAGCCATCACCGACCACAACCGCGTTGAAGGCGCCTTGAAAATCGCCAAAGAAACCCACGACATCCTAATCATCCCAGGGATCGAAGTTTCTAGCGCAAACGGACACATAGTTGGATTAAACGTCAAAGAAGTCATTCCTAAGCACTTAACGGCAGAAGATACTATCGAACGAATCCATAGGGCAGGCGGCATCGCTATAGCTTGTCACCCGTACGCTTTGCTAAAAGGCAGCGTAGGAAAACATGTTACTGCCAAATTCGACGCCATCGAAGTGGTTAACGCATCAGCTTTTCCGTTTGGCCGCAGCGTGAGGAAAGCGCAACAGGCGGCAGATGTTTTTAGGCTGCCAAAAGTTGCGGGTACAGACGCACATTACGGTCCACAAATCGGGACAGCCTACACAGTTATTGACTCGGAACTTAACGAGGAGGCAATCGTGAAAGCCATCAAAGCGGGCAAGTGCAAACCTGCAGGGGGATCGGTTCCGTTGTCGCTCAAACTGCAAAAGCAGTATCGGTACTATACCAGAAAACTGATTGAAAAATGAGTTTACTCGGTTTTGGGCATGAACGGAACGCCTTCGCTACTGCAGATTTTCTTGATCGTGTTGCGTGCTTGCCCCGCGGAACCTGGCAACCCTGCTTGTCTACCAACCAAAAAGAAGCCCCCGAGCCCGGGCAACGTTTTGGGTTTTCCCCTCATGAAGTTAAGCGTGTCCGAGAAGCCCCAGTTCATATCATATGTTGAGTCAATGCCCGTGAACTGCTCTGTGGTCACCGTTGTAGCTACATCTGTGACCTCAACTTGCTCTTGGATACGGGGGAACCGTTTCTCCAGAAGCTTGAGAACAGTTTGGGCTATTTGCTGTTTTTGGGCATTATACCGTTCAGGGTTCTTGTGTAGTTCTCGCCAATAAGTGAAGCTTGTATTGAGAAGTACTTTTAGAACTGATTTGCCTACGGGTGCGAGACTTGGGTCGTATCCGAATAATTCCAAATCCAATTTGGTGCGTTCTTTGTCGGCTATTTTCACCGGTTTCTCGAGAAAGAGAACTAGAGCCCGTGGTTCTTTGGAGAGATCGCGGTTTAACCCTAACGAAACGTGCAGACCCATTTCTATGTCATCTTTAGGTTTCGCAAATTGTTTGTTGACTTTTGCGTCTACATATTTGCCTTCGAGAAAGCTAAAGATGGTGCTGTGCGCAAAGACATCCGAAATTAAAGTATTTGCTCGATGTTCGGTTCCATCTGCGAGTTTTATGCCAACCGCTTTGTCGTTTTCAACCAAGATTTTCTCTGCTTTGGCATTATAGTTTATACTTCCGCCAAGTTTTTTGTATCTTTGCTCGATGGCTTTTGCAAATTCCAGCGAACCACCTGCGGGGACTCCATAGTTTTTGCTGTGGCAGTTTCCAATCATGTTAAGATGGACGAAAAGGGGTGTCTCGGTCCAGTCATATTGGATTGTGGGAAAAACCTTGCACATGTATGTGTTCTGGAACTTTTGGGCAAATTTGCTCATAAGCACACCCCATTTAAGGATTGTTGCCATTTTAAAGAAACGTTTCAGGAACCCTGCTCTGTCCAACATTGGCATGTCGAGCATGTCGAGAGTTGTGAAAACTTTTGCTGCCTTAATGTATGCATCGATTGTTGAGGAGTCCTGAGGAGCGAGTTGCTTCATTTCCTGTTCGAGTCGCTCAAGGTCAACGTACACGTTGAAGCGTTTACCTGTTTCGTCTTCGACTTGGCACATATGCTCTGGGAAGAGAACGGAGCGTGTTGGAAAAGCACCTATCTCTTGCCACATTTTGTAAAGCAAGAAATTTGGGTTGCAACCCGCTAAATGATGGATACAACCGTCAAAAGTGTATCCTCCTCTTTTCCAGCTGGTGCACTGCCCACCTGGCAGGTTGTGCATTTCGAAAATTTCTGTTTCGAACCCGCTCATTTGGGCGTAGCATCCCGCGGAAAGGCCGCCTACGCCTGCGCCGATTATTATGACTTTTTTAGTCACGTCACCCCTCCCCTTGAACTGCATGGTATTGATCATTGTCTAATTAACGCTTATGCAAGATTTTCTGCAATCTATTTGGATTTTTTGAAGTTCTCCTTTAGGTTTGTTGTTGTGTTCGTACAGTCACAAACACTAAAAAATAGTAACAGTCGTAAAATATTACAGAAATTACAAAGAGCCCTACACTATTCTTGGAGTTTTTCCTGCATGAAACAAAAAATTGTAGCCTACGTCTTATTGATTGCATTTTCAATTATTTCGACCTCGATAATGGCAACCTTTGCAGAAATGCAGGGGATGCAAGGCGGAGTTGGCAGCCAAACATGTGAACAGTGCGGTATGACTGTGGATTCTGTTTCCCAGTCTCACCTGATGGTTGTTGATTCAACCGGAACCTCGCACTATGTTGAGTGCTTGAAGTGTGCGTTTAAGTTGCTTCCGAAACTCGGCGCACTAAACATAACCACTTATTGCGACTGGTACGGACCCAATAACACAATAACGATAAACCTCAAAGAAGACGGGAACATTGTTGCCGTGAACCCGACAAGCGCGATATTCATCGATGGCAGCTGCATGAAGAACCGAGTCTGCTACAACCAAACCGCAGTTGACGATTTGTTCGCTAACAACGGAACCTCGCCTTACCTCGCAACCATACAAAACGTAACCATACCCGCAAACGCGACAGTAATGACGGTTGCCCAAGCAGCTATGAAGTATGCATTCAGCCCAAGTGCTTCTGCTTCACCGATGGAAAGCATGGGTCCTATGCCCACGAATTCCATGAGTCCTGAAGCTTCCCCAACTGTGTTGACTACAAAGTCATGTGAAGTTTGCGGTATGGATGTGACCCTGGCTGACCAAGTGAAGTATCAAATAGTCGACGGAAATGGAACAGCCCACTACGCGGAATGCTACATGTGCGCTTTGCGAATAGTCAACAAGTATAACGACGTTAACATAACTACATATTGCGACTGGTACGGACCAAACAAAACGATAACGGTTCACTCCACAAATTATGGCAGCCAAATCACCGTTACCCCATCCACTGCGATGTTTCTTAACGGCGGAAGCTGCGTAATCAACCGAGTTGCCTATGACCAGACAGCCGCAAACAACCTCTTGGCCAACGGCTACAGTTCTCAATACACGTTACCTGAACAATGCTATCCAATGCCAACTGGAACAAACGTGACCTCAGTAAAGGATGCCGCCTTAAGTTTTGCCCAGAAACCCTCAACACCCGCCAGCATTCCAACAGCACTAATTGTGATAGCCGGGATCGCAGCAGTCGTGATTGTCGTTGGAGCGGTTGTTGCTTTCAAAAAGCTGAAAGCTTAACCGAGACAAACTCGGCATCTTTCCTTTTGTTTTAGTTCAGCATAGTTTTGCATCTTAAGATAGTAAATCAAACTCGAAAGTTAATGAGAAGAAATCGATTCGTTGCTTTTTTTGGAAAATAGATATCTTTGGGAGAAAACAATTAGAAAGAAAAAAGAAAACAAAAGAAAGAAAAGAAGACTCGTCTACTTCTTGACGAGTTGCTTGCGCATTTCTTCGTATGAGCTTTTTATGTCGTCCACTGATGCGTCGTCTTCCAATGTTGAGACGTCGCCGATTGGAGTGCCAGCCAAGACTGCTTTGAGGATGCGTCTCATGATTTTGCCGCTTC
>JADGNF010000005.1 GCA_017883615.1 Candidatus Bathyarchaeota archaeon | reverse complement strand
GCTTGCTTTAAAAGGTCTTTTTTCATTGTCTTTTTGGCTCGCGGGAATTCTTATCAGACGGACTACCAGAGGCTTTCTTGGTGAATGCACTTTGACTTTAATTAGAAGAGTAGAATTCAAGACTGCACTACAACGACATAACCGCAAACCCACCCAGATCTTAGCAGTTACCGTCTATTTTGAGGGCGAGTGGATAAGCCGGGAGAAGTTTTATGGGAAGTTTGCAATGATGGGCGGATAAATAGCCCAAAATTTTCATCAAGTTTGTTATAGAAGTTTTATGGAGGGCGAAACATTGTTGGCGCACTTCTTAATGTGGAGTTATGTCCTTCAACGCTTGAAACAAAGGAGGAGTAAAGTCGGTGGAACCCGGGCATACTTTGTTGTGAAGGGCTATCACTTGGCGGATTTTTTCTTTGACTCCGCTTGTTCTTCTTTGGCAACCATACGCTTTAGTTTCTTCTCCATTTCCAACTCATAGGCATGCTCTTTCACCATAGGAGGAAGCGTTTTCTCTTTGAAAACCAAACTTGGCGGAACAATTCGTTGCTCACCCATCTTCACAAAGGTACGTTTATCGTCTACGTAGTCCTCAAAATCTTCAAGGGCTTCCACCGTCCAGTAGCCCACGCTTTCTGTTACAACTTTGACCCGATGTAACCCACGATAGTAGCGGATTTCTCCATTCAAAAACAAACACCAAATAGTTATTGTCGTCGAAGAATAAAAACGCCTCGCAACTTATTATCGGCCAGCGGGGTATTCAAAGTCTATCCTCTTTTTGTGACCAGCTCAAATCTAAATCACATAAATCTGAATGTTACCGTTTTTTGCACGTTGGTCCATCAAGATTTTTGCAGGTGTTTGCCATTGCACGAAGTATGCTGGGCAAAGTGAATATGCTAAAAACGCGGGTGTAGCGCGGTATTACTGCGCATTTGAGGGCTTCGACTTTCCCGCCTGCACCTAAGTATCCTGAGATGAATGCTTTCGTGACTTCCTCAGCTTTCTGCTCCCCGTTTAGGGGTAGATAGTGACCGCAGTAGAAAAGGAAACAGGCAAGATCCCATGATGGGTCCCCGGTGCGGCTAGCTTGCTCAAAATCAAGCAAATACAGGTTGCCCTTCGGATCTATCATCACGTTTTCGGGTTTAGTGTCCCCAAGAACCACATTTAAGGCGTGCACTTTCGCGTACGTCTCACCCACTTGTGTTACTAGCGCAAGATCTTTGGCAGCTTTTTCAGTGTTCTTGGCTATTGCAATTCGCTTTATTGCGTGGGCCAAGTTTTCTCCTTCCAAAAACTCCATGAACACTAACCGCTCGTAAGCACTCACATGTAGAATCTTTGGGACTCGGAAACCAGCAGTTGCAAGCAACTCATTCATTGCGCATTCTCTTTCGAGGCGTGACCTGCCCATGAGGGCGAAGCTTCGGGCACCTATGCTCCACATTGACAAGGGAAACCATTTCATGCTGGACAAATCTTTGAACCGTTTCACGATTATTTTCTTTTCCGAGTGATCAGTTTGTGCCCTGATTAGGTACACATCGTTGAGCACTCCGCCAAATTCTTCCACTAAAATTTGCTTATAATCTCCTTCTTTCAGAATCCTCTTGGCGTATGTGCGAATATCCATTTTGTCAGCTAAAGATACGAATCCCCCGGATGTAGGTACCAAAACGTACTTCTGTGGATTAATGAATGTCCGGGAGAAATCAATCTCTTTTTTCCCAGGCGATGTTTGGAAGCGGAAGAAGGCTTCAGAATTTTGGGAGATAAAATTGAGTAGTTGTGGGAAAACCCCAAACAGCGAAGCGAACAGGGCACGGGGAGCATTTTTTATCGTGTTTGTTAAGAGTATTCTTGGGTTCTTGCTTGTTGCAATGAATGTGCTCGATATGGTTATGTATCCGTCGGCTAAGGCAACTGCGCCCTTCTTTTTCAGGTGAGCCAAGGCTTCTAAGTAGCCACGGAGAACGAATTCGATTTTTTTTGTGGTTGCTTCGCCGCATAGAAAGTGAGCTGTACCGTAAGCCATGGGTGGGAATACCCTGACGCGGTTCAATATGACCTCGTACATGAAGTATTCAGGCTTGATGCGCATTCGGTACGAGAGTTCTGGATAAGATAGGACCATGTTTTCCAGTAATTCTAGTATGAGGCGTTCTTTTAGGGCAACTTCTTGAGTGTGCAAATAGACGTCGTTATTTAAAGCTGTGTAAGGGAAAATGAGCAAACTCGCAAGCGCCTCACCTAAGGTGCCGCGGTCGACGTCCCTTTCAAAAATCCACTGGTCTACAACGAAGAATACGATGTGCCTGTTGTTTATTGTCCTAACGTAACTCATAACACGGGGCGAAAAATTTTTCAGCACTAGGAGAACTTCGAGAGCGGATTTTGCGGTTGGCACTTCGATTGTGTAGTCGTCGGATTGGCAAACGGCAACTATTTGGTATGGTCTGGCAACGTGTTTGCAGTAGTCAAGGATTTGCCTCTGTAAATCGCTGTTTGCATAGGCAACATTTTGAGTCAAACATTCACCAGCAACCGCAATTGCAATATTCTATTGTACGATCAGGTATATTTAATCCATGTTCATACAGGTGGTTTTCTAAAGGGACAGTATTTTTCTTCATTTGGTGATTCTTTTTATAGCAAAATTTTTAAGCGTAGACTATGCAACGTGAAGAAACGGGAGGAACAGAGAGTGAAATTTGAAACAAGTAAGAATTTAGGTGGAATTGGCGCAATTCTGATGTTCATAGGCATAATTCCGTTCATATCTATCTACGGACTCGTTGAACTCATAGGTGCCATTCTCGTCATTGTCGCCATGAAAGGTTTTGCAGACTACTACAAAGAAGCGGGCATATTCAACAATGCGTTGTATGCGATAATTTCAGCTATAGTGGGTGCTGTCGCTTTCGTAGCAATAGCAATTGTAGCATTCTTTGATTTTTTCAGCGAGTTAGGCATAAACCTTACAATTGGAAACTTTTCAGACTGGAGCACGCAGATCTCGAATATCGACTGGCAGAGCATAAACATGAGTACATTTGGGAAATTTGTGGGATTCCTATTCTTAGACGTCGTGGTGTTATTCGTCTTTATGCTCATCACAGCTATCCTGCTTAGGAAGTCCTTGGGAATCCTTTCTGGAAAAACAGGTGTTGGACTATTTGGCACAACAGGAACCGTCCTACTCGTAGGAGCTGCATTAATCATTGCGTTCGGATTCGGACTGTTAATTGTATGGATCTCGACGTTACTACTTGCTATCGCTTTCTTCCAAATAAGATCGCCACCGCCACAAGCTGAAATGGTGCAAACAGCAAACCCTATGCAAGTCTAAAACTGACCTGCTAAAACTCATTATTTTTTCTTTTTGAAAGACTTTCGCCTAGTTCATATGCCTGTTTTCGCGATTATTCTGGGAAGGACATCTTTCTGCATCTGAAGAACTCCAAAACTTGTCATTGTGAACTTATCGTCTATGGTTTTGGCTGCCCAGTCACTTTTGACTAATTCGCCAAGCCTCGTGCTTGTTATTTTGCCGGATTTGCCTAGCTTTGTTGTTAGTTCTTCCTTGGATAGCGCATTTGAGTCAAGCAGGTTAAGATGCTTTCCCAAGTAGCTTGCCAGCAGCCATAGCGCCAGCGTTTCGTTGTCTGTGAGTTTCGTTTTGGGGACAAGTATGTTTGAGCCTTCTGGGGAAAATGCGATTAAGCCTTCGCAGTCCCTAGCGAGTGTTTGTATGTCTACGTTGAGCCAAAGTTTGTGCGCGACATCGAATGAAGGGATAAATTCGCTGTAGAATTTGCAAATCAGATGCCAAGTCTCCTCGGTAGTGCCTTGAATCTTTTGTTCTGAATCTTTGTACTTGATCGTTACCTGAATTTTGTCGATGCTCAACTCATTTTTCCTCGAATCTTGGTTAGGACTTCGTCTTCCACCCACTTTTCGCCTTGGATAGTTAGCTTGAATTCGGGTTTGGAGGGGTCAGGTTTGAAAACTTGCCCACGTTTAGTCATTTCGTTGAGTCGGGCGGGAACCATGCTTTTGATTCCGCTGTTCTCTAGTAGTTTTTGTACCTGCGAGGCTGTGTTTTTGCGTTCGGTGGACGCGTACAAGACCAGTCCGACTGCCTCATAGTGCGTAAGGTTTTCTCGCGTAACTATTACGGGTCCTTCAGTTGTGGGTTCCACGATGCCTTTGAGTTGGGCGCCGCTTTGCACCAGTCTGTTTGAAACGAAGTCTGAGAGGTTTTCAACGAACTTATCTGGAACTGACTGCAAGATATCCAGTATTTCTTGGGGGGTTTCGCCTTCGATGACGACTTCGCCAAAAGAGGTTTTGATTTTTGCTTGAATTCGCTTCACGCTAACATGCTCCTAAAAAATGAACGTAATTTCCATTCGCGCCTTTTTTCTGCAACGCACTATCCCAGCTAATACTCGGTAGGCTCTGCTTTTTAGGATTTGTGACACAAACGTGTCAAAAAAGGAGAAAGAATAGACAGTCTATTTGAGTTTGTCTTTAATTATTGCGCTGACTGCTTCGGGGATGGCTTTTCCTCGAGCGTTCTTCATAACTAAGCCCATAACCAAGCCAAACGCCCCTTTACCTACCTTGTCGATTTGAGTTTTGTTGTTAGCGATTACCCTGTCAACTATTATCGATAGTTCCTCGCGTGAGAGCATTTTGAACCCAAGCGCCTCGGCGGCTTCGCGCACGGTTTTGCCTTCGTTTATTGTAAGCCACGAGAAGACATCGCCAACTGCTTCTTTTGCCAGTTCGCCTGAACCTACGCAACGAAATATTTCTTTGATCTGCTCGTCGAAGACGTTTTCCGTTTGTAAGCCGTCGCGTTTTAGAGCTTTCATAGTCTCGGTGAGGAACACTGCAACTGTTGTGGCTGATACGCCGCTTTCTTTTACAATGGCATCGAACAGCGGATTGTACTCGGAATCTACAATTTGCTTTGCGAGTTTCTCGTTTAACCCATACTGTTTGGCGAGGCGTTGCTGCTTTTTATCCGCAGATTCAGGCAGGTTTGCACGGATTTTCTCCACGAGCGCCTCGGTTATTTGGGTTGGTGGAATGTCTGTTTCTGGGTACATTCTAGCGGCACCTGGTCGAGGTCGCATGTACCTTGTGGTTCCGTCTTCTTTTGCGGTTCGCGTTTCAGCGGGCACTCCGGTGAGGAGTTCGCGGGCTCTTTCTGCTACGGCTTTGAGTGCATCTACCGTGTTCTCGATGCTGTCAGCTACGAATACCACAGCGTCGCCCTCTATGGCTCCAACTGCTTTTCGGAGAGCCTCAACTTCCTCGGTTGTTATGCCGTAGTTTGGCATTTCGTCCGTGTGGAAGATGCCTCCGACTCTGCCCCAGAACTTAGCCCTATCCGACAACTCGGATCCCACGCGGAAGTTTGGCATGAGTTCGCGTCCAACAAAACCAGCAAATCCAGGCAGCCTTAACGCTTTGACCGCTTGGTTTTTGTCGATAGCTTTGCGGATTACCTTGGATTTGGTCTCTTTGAAGATGTCGGTAACGTCTGCAAAGTCTTCTTTAATGTCTGCTGCTTTGATGCCTTTCGCGGAAAGCTCCTCTTTAACGGCGATTAATCCCAACTGGCGTTGTACTTCGTACTCGACGACGGTGCTGATTAGTTCCAGTTGCTGAACGCCTTTGATTTCAATTAGTGCTCCGTTGGGTAGGGAAACGTTTAGGTCCTGTCGGATGGTTCCTAAGCCTCGCATGACTTTTCCTGTGTCCCGCAGAATTCTGCCAATTACCAATGCGACCTCTTGTGCTTCCTGTGGCGAATAAATAACGGGTGCCGTCGCGACTTCGATAAGGGGTATGCCTAGGCGGTCGATTCGGTAGCGGATAATCTTGCCTTCCCCCTCATTTCCGGTTTTCCGGGCTGCATCCTCTTCCAGGCTTGCTGCTTGCATGGGGATGATTTTTTCGCCGACCTTTATCCAGCCGTCCAAGGCGATAATGCTGGTGCGTTGGAAACCCGTCGTGTTTGAGCCGTCGATGACGGTTTTGCGCATGACATGGACTTCGTCGATGGGTTTCATGTTCATCATCAACGAAGCAGTCAAGACGACTTCCACTGCTTCTAAGTTCATGGGGTGTGGTGGCTCCTCATCCATTTCCACAAGGCATGAGGACTGGCGGTTTGCTTCGTAGAGGACTTTGACACCCTTTTGGAACTCGAAGTAAGCTGCTGGGTCAATTTGTCCCAGTTCGCTTTGGGTGGGTCTTAGTCTGCGCAGGAAAACGATTTCGGGTGCATCCTTAAACAGCTCTGGTGGACAACTGCAGAATAGCTTCTCTTGTGTTGCGAGTTGCTGATGAATTTCCAAACCCACTTTGAGCCCAACTTTTGCGTAGTCAATGGTCATTTTATTGGCCTCCTTCTTTGATGGTTTGTTCTTGGGGAAGGGTTCGAGGCGAAAATTCTCCCGCTATGTTTGTTTTGAAGAGTTTCTTGGCTTCTTGGGGGTCATTGGTTTGCCCTAAGCTCCACATCAATTTCACCAGCGCGGTTTCGGGGAACATGTCGTCGGTTGGGATAACGCCGCGGTCTTGCAGGTCGCGTCCTGTATCGTATACGTTCATGTTTACGCGTCCCCAAATGCACTGCGAAGCCAATGCAACTACGACTCCGTGGTTGTTGGCATTTTGGATGGCTCCAAAGCATGGTTTGTTTACGTGCCCTAATCCTGAACCTTCTAGGAGGATGCCTTTGAAGCCTTTTTCGACGTACCAGTCGATAATGGCTGGGTCTAGGCCGGGGTAGAACTTGATGAGTGCGACTTTGTCGCTGAACTGGGGCTTCAAAATCAGCTTTGCTGATGGGTCGCGTTTACGGTAAATTGGTGTTAGCATGGTTACGTCTTGGTCGTTTGTTCGGGCAATTGGCGAGGCGTTGACGGGTTTGAAGGTGTCTCTACGGCTTGTGTGGCATTTTCGCACTTTCGTTCCGCGGTTGAAAACTATCGTGGTATCGGCGACGGTTTCGTGCATGCCGATGACGACTTCTGCGAATGGACCGTATGCGGCGGCTTTTACGGCGCCGATCAGGTTAGTGGCAGCGTCAGAGCTGGGACGGTCGGAACTGCGTTGGGCACCTACTACAATCACTGGGACCGGGAGGTTCTGCAAAGAAAAACTCAATGCAGCTGCCGTGTAAGCCATTGTGTCCGTGCCATGTGCAATAATAATGCCTTTTGCGCCCTCCTCGATGTTTTTGGCGGCTGCCTCGGCTATTTGGGTCCAGTTCTTCTGGGTCAAGTTCTCGCTGTAAATGCTTAGGACAATCTGGGTATCCACTTGCGCCAGGTCTGCCAGTTCGGGGACAACGCCATATAGGTCGCTGGCTGAAATTGCTGAACGCACAGCTCCGGTGCGATAGTCAACGCGGCTTGCAATTGTGCCACCTGTGCTCATGATGACGACTTTGGGCAGGTCAGCTCGCTGTTTTGGAAGGGGCGGTGATGCAAAAGTAGGTTTGGTGCCTTTGCCGATTTTCTCGATTTTCACGTTTGGCGAGAGTCTGATTCCGATGTTGTAGCCGCTTTTCATCTTGACGACTACGTGTTTGCTGTCGCTTGATTCTGAATGGGGAATGAGGATGCCCTCGTAGGTTTTGTCTTCGCCGCTGACGCGGACGATGTCTCCTACTTCGCAACCGGCTTTCTTGAGAGCTGCTAGCGCTTCGCCTTTGTAACCTGAATCTTCGTTTTGACTCATGCCGTTAATCTCCCAACTTTTTTGAAACGTAAACTCCATCGCGGCTATAACCCAACCGCATGTAATACTGCTTTGTCCCTAAGGCACTAATAACCAAAAGCTTCTTTAAATCATAATCCTCTTGCGCGACGCGTTCAGCTTCCTCCAAAAGCAGTTTGCCGTATCCTCTGTGCTGCCACGCCCCAGTCATATGTTTGCCTACTGGGACAAGTTGGCCATAAACATGAAGTTCCCGTACAATCGCTGAGGGAACTGTTGTTATTTCGGGTCTATGCGCTTTTGGCGAGGGAACACGCAGGCGCAAGTAACCGATTAGTACGTCATTTTTTTGGTCCTCAGCCGAGATGAATGCTTCCTTTCCTTCTGAGGCGTCGTATGTTGTGGTTGTTATCTTGACTTGGTCTAAATCGGGTTTCACGCCGTCAACCACTAAACGGTGACCGACTTCTCGGCATCGGATGCAGGCACAGTGTTCGCCGTTTTCTGCCAGTTTCTGCTGGACCATCTGGCGCAAATTGCCTTTCGTCACTCCTGCCACGATGAGTCTTGCTGGGATGTCCCGTTGCATGCGCATTACTCTCACCCAAGGCGGAATGATCCGTTTAATTTGGGCAATCAAGTCTGCGGCTTCCTCGGTCGTGTACGGTTTGTATGTGCCTTGTTGGTACCATTGATTCGTTTTTGTCCCGTCGATAACCAGGCATGGATAGATTTTTATCATGTCAGGCTTAAACGCGAGATCATTGAAAATCCGCTTGAAAGCGTCCAGATCTTTAGCTGGGTTTGATCCGGGCATTCCTGGCATCATGTGGTAGACAATTTTTAATCCTGAGTCTTTAGCTATTTGGGTGGCTTCCTTAACGTCGGCGACTGTGTGGGTTCTGCCGACTAAACGGTAGATTTCGTCGTCGGGGTTTTGTACGCCTAGTTCTATGCGGGTTACGCCCATCTCGAGCATTGCGTCGATGTGCGGTTGTTTTGCCCAGTCGGGTCTCGTTTCGACTGTGATGCCGACGTTTCGGGGTTTGCTTGTTTCGGCGGTCGCTTTCGCTTCTTGGAGGCTGGTGGATTCTTTTCCTGAAATGCCGTCTAGGCATCGTTGAATAAACCATTGTTGGTATTCGGGTGGTGTTGCTGGAAATGTTCCGCCCATTATGATGAGTTCGATCTTGTCTACGGCGTGTCCTATGGCGATTAGCTGGTCGATGCGGCTGCGTACTTGAAGGTAGGGATCGTAGTTGTTTTGTCCGCCGCGCATGGCGGCTGGTTCGTGTCCCGTGTAGCTTTGGGGTGAGTTGTTGGTGGGTCCGCCGGGGCAGTAGGCGCAGGGTTCAGGCTGGGGGCATGGGTATGGCTTTGTCATTACGGCGACGACCGTTACGCCGGAAATGGTGCGGGTGGTTTTTCTGCGCAAAATTAGGTTGAGTTTTGGTTTTTCTTCGGGCTTGAGGGCGAATATTAGGTCGGCGTTTGATGGGACTTCTTTGAGGTGATGTTTTGCTGCGACTTCAAATTTGATCCGATTGACCTCGTCGTGGCTGGGTGATGGCAAAAGCATCAGCGCCTCGATGATTTCCCGTGCAGCATCCGCGTTAGGCATGGTTTACCGTAACAAAAATCAGCGTTGAAGTAGATAAACTACGCTCGACAAACAGCAGAATGTTAAACTTGGTAAACTAGGTTTACCCCAGCGGGGCGTTTACATCCAGTTTTGGCCGGCTTTGCGCTGCAGAATCACACGTTTTTCGTAGTTGCGGCGTGTTCTGTTTTTTGGGTTTGCTTTGGTTTTTTCCGCGGCAACGATTTTTGGCGTTTGTCCTCGGACTTTTCCGGCTTTTGATAGTGAACCGTGAGTTGGCATTATGTTCGACCTTTCGGCAGATAAAGAAGACCAGAAGCACTTAAACCTTTACCCTTAACTCGTAGAGGATACGTTGTTTCTTGCTTTATTCCATGGGTGAGGTTAGGTTTTGAAAGGCGTTGATGCGTGTGGCAAGTGTTCTGGCGACAGGTCTGCTGTTTTTATCTATTTTTGTAACGCATTTTCTTGTTAATAGTAGTAGTGGGTGTTTTTGCAAAATACTACTTCTCACGGGTTGCGCTGTGGGTTGTTTGTTTGGTTTGGGTTGGTTTTTGGGGTTTTCGTAGGATTGGAAGCGTTGCCGTATTCAACAACATGTTAGGGATTCTTTGGCTGTAGTTGTGCGTGCATGCAACGGGGAGGGGGGGCTGGTTTGTATATACGTTTTCCACGTATACCGTATACATATCCGACGGAAGGGCGCGGTATATTTTTTTGGGGTTTTGAAGATGACTCAGTTGGAAAATTTGCTTCGTCATCGACGTCGCCATCATCTTCTTCTCACTGGTTTTGGAGGTCTAGCAGGATACACCCATTGTCATTATCAGAGGTTAAGAAGTGGAAAAGGGACCGAAAGGAAATGCGCTCAGGAGCCGCATGCGATCTTTGGCAAATCAATGATGCCGGTTTCCCATCGCTTGTTTTGATAGTTTTCTTTCCCGTCCTTATTTAGTCTGGGAATTGTGATCGTGAATTTGGCGCCTTTGTCTGGTTCACCTTCTTCGGTTATTATCCAGCCATAGACATCTATCATCTTTTTAATGAGGAATAGCCCATAGCCGGTGCTACTTCCGGTGCTAAAACCCTCTTTGAACAGTTTTTGCTTGTTCTGGGACGGTATGCCCACGCCGTCGTCTTCATAGATCAGTCTCAAGTTGTCGTCATCTTGGTTCTCGCAGTGGACTTTTATGGTTGTGGCCTTTTTGCCGTATTTTCTTGTGTTGTCGATGAAGTTGTAGAATAGTTGCCTTAGAAATGAGTCTGCTAGAACTTTTAGATCGTTGCATTCGTTGATTACCTGTGGGAGTGATCCAGAGAAGAGGCTGCACGCTTCATTTAGATTAGCTTCTATGTCCATGTAAGTTAGTTCTTCGACACCGAGTTGTTCGTACATTTTGGCGAAGTCAAATATCTTCACTGATTCAGCTACGGCTTGCTCCATTTTGGCTAGGCCTTCGACTACGTCTGCTAGGTCGCTGTGTTTCTTTTTGAGGAGGTAAGCGTAACCCGTTACGGTGGAGAGTTTGTTACGCACGTCGTGTCTTGTTAAGCTGCCCACAACTGACAGTTTCTCATTTAGAACTTGGATATTGTTTATGTTTTCGGACAATGACTGCAATGCATCAGACAACGCGACGGAATTTTTTATTTGCTCGGTAACATCTCTCACTACCTCAACCAGAATCTTTTGGTTCCCTTGAGTAAAAGAGCCTATTTTAATTGCTACGTCTTTTAGTTGACCTTTGCCAGTCTTTATCTGCTTTGCAATCAGTCTTGAAGCGTTCTGGTTTTGTTCAAGTGGCAGGTTGAGTTCTTCTTCATTTTCGTCGTGGACAAACAGTTCTAATTGGCTTTCACCGATGATTTCTTCTTTGGTTCGATCTAGGAGTCTGGTGGCTTCTAGGTTGCAGTCAATTATTTTGTTTGATTGGGCGTTAATTACGAAAATGGCGTCGTTGGCGGAGTCGAAAATTACTTTGTATTCTATTTTTAGTTCTTGGAGTTGGGTTTGGACCTCGTTGAATTGTTTGTTAACCCTGAAGAAGGATGCTGAAATTGATTTGTCGTTGTTTAATATGAAGCTGAAGGCGAGGGCGATGAAGCCGAACCCTAAGGCGTAGCAGAGGAAAACGAAGGGTAATCCAACGTCAAACGACCAGCCGAGGCCGTAACCTAGGAAAGAAGAAATTGATGCTGAAATCAGGGCGTTGCTGAGGTGCCTATTCTTAATGAACAAACTCAACGAGATACTTAATGCAACTAATCCCAAAATTACTGTAATCATTGATATTTGGTAGAAGTCGACGGGGACGAAAATTATAGCCACTAATGCAATTAGACCTGAGTAGAAGATTTTTAGTGAGTTTAATGTTTTTTTGTGCTTTATTTCGAAGTATAGAACTGAGAGTGCGGTTATTGAAATTGGAATGAAATCGAACGCTATGAAGTTTCTTATGAAATAGACAGACGATACCAATGGACTGATTTGGAATCCAGAGGAACATGCTATAAAACTGAACGAAATTGCACCCATCAATTTGTGTTTGTCTTTGTCGCGTTTGTACATCCTCATGAAGTAGGCTACAAACACGAGTGATATTATGCAGAAAGCCATTCTGGAAATATTTAGAGTGCTTAAGAGGTTCATGTTGCCTACTTCGCGCTTCTTGTTTCTTTTGCAAGGGTTTGAATCAGTTATGCCCCACAGTCGATAGATAGGAATTTGATAATAAGTCAGTTATGAATTCAAAATACAGAGCGTAACTTGCATCGCAAGTTGAGACCATGAGAAGAAGACGAGAGTCTGTTGAAGAATCCACCGGCTTGTTCATTTTCTAAACGAGGGAAGGTAGAGGAGAACAATCCTCTTTTTGGAAGAGTTGGTATTCCGGTTTTAGATGTGGACGTTTAGGTGTGGAAGGCTGCTTCGTTTCTTGAAAGCGACAAATGTTGCAAATCCTGCTGCGATTGCTGCGAGAGCGCCAATCGGATATTCCGGCGTTGTTAAAATGGTTTGGTCGGTTACCATTATAGGTGTTCCAGTGAGGGCTGAAGCTGGAATCGTTCCGGAGACTGAGCCCGTTGAGTCGTGGTGCTGTTCTGATGCAGGAATCCAATTTGCTCCATTCCAATAGTAGATGAGGTCGCCGCTAGTGAAGGTTGAGCTTTGAATTGTCACGGTGACCATAACAGTGTCGCCTAAGGGTTGTCCGTCGGTTTATGTCTAATGGATTATTGTTCTATTCCGCATTGGTTTGTGGGTCGAGCTGTTTTGCTTGTAGTGATAGCAAGCTTAGATCCATGAGGTTTGGATTTCTTTTATTTTCCTAAAATGAGGGTCATCTGAGATGCAGACTGCATTCAATACGGATGCTGCAGCAGCTATCATGCTATCACCCCATTGACAAATTGTACTTCTGTCTCAGTTCAGCAGAGACCTGCGCGATTTGATCATCAACCGGGACCACCACAAAACCTTGTTTTAAGAAAGCAACTTTGAGTTTGGCAGTGTCCCGCCCTTCGCGCGATAAAGCGAGTCTGTAAACTTCATGAATTACAACAGTTGAAACATATTTTTCTCTTCTAACTTTTTCTTTTCTTATTTTTTCAAGTAGATTTTTGTCTTTGGAATAATAAAGCTCTGCAAAAAACCTAGTATCATATACTGCTTTACTCATCTTCATGCCTGAGCTTGTCAAGTTCCTTTTTTACTTCTTCGGGTGTTCCAAACTCAGAATATGTGCCGACATAATCCCAGATCGATTTTTTGAGTTTGAAAAGTATGCCCTCTTCCGTTTCGACCACTTCAAGTCTGGTGCCTTCTTCTATTTTGAATTTCTTGCGAAGTCGCACGGGAATTGTTGTCTGACCTTTTTTTGTTCCGACAACTTCAGTTTCCAACTTTCATCAACGTATTACGTTATGTGGCGTATTACTTTCTTAAATGTTTCTTATGGTTCTGCCAAGAGTGTAGTCTTTCATAATATTTCCCTATTGTTCTCAATGAGTCCAAACAAGTTTTCGTCTTTAAAAACTTTAAACTCGCCCATCTTGGCATTTGATGCGAAAACTACTGCACAACTAATTCTTTAATTCGAGGTCCAATACACTCAGGTTTAAAATAAATCTAATAAAAAAACCAATCAACCTAATTCAAAACGATAAGAGGACACCTCTTTTTGTGACAGCGAGATGTTGCCACAATATCTTATATGTACTTAAAGCCAACTTTTTGGCAAGGCTTTCTATTTAAGGAGGTGTACGTTTTTATGAAGAAAGATATGGATCCGGCAGTAGTAGCAGCCAATGTTTCAAAGGTTCTCAACGAGAATGACAAAGTACGGGTTCTAGAGGTGATTTCTAAGCCCGGTGACGTTGCAAAGATGCATTCTCACCCTGACCACGTAGTTTATGCTCTGAAAGGCGGCAAGGCGAGCTTTACTTCGGGAGGAAAAACCAAAGAGATGGAACTTAAAACTGGTTCGGTCAGTTTCTTCGATGCTACGGAGCATGAAATGAAGAACATTGGTAATACAACGATGAACCTCATAGTGGTGGAGTTAAAGAAGTAAAACTCCCATTATGGGCAGTCGTTTTTTTATTAAATTTTAAACTAACCTAATTTAAGAAAAGAGGGAAAAACAAACGAAAATCGCTGTTGTTGGCGCTGGAATTGCAGGCACCACTTGCGCCCATGAACTGCACAAACTCGGTCACGAAGTGGAAGTTTTCGAGATGTCAACAAAAGATAGATCAACTAGGCCGAGACAGATGGAAGGAAGCGTCAATCTACTCCAAAACGTACCAGAAATAGAACCGGATGGCGTCATGAAAAGAATTGAGCTGCATTCGCCAGATGCCACAGCTTCCCTCGAAGGGAAACTGGGTTTTTTCTATGAAGTTGGAGGAACAAACGGCGTCGATGCAAAAGCCCGGAAGAACCTTGAGGAACTGCTGCCAATTCACTATTCGACAAGAATAGAGAGCAAAACTCAGCTTCAAGACGAATTTGAAGTTATTGTTGCCGCTGACGGTTACCAGTCTATGATTGCGAAAAAAACAGGTCTTCTAGTTTCAACAACCCCAAAACAAATTGGCGTTGGGGTTGGTCTTAACATAAAGGGAGAGTTTGACCCTGAACTGATTGAAATATGGCTTGACGAATCCGCTTCCCTTCATGGTTATTCATATGTAATTCCTTTCTCCAAGCATGAAGCCTCATTGGTTTCAACATCTATCGGAAACGCAATCAATCATGAAACCTACTTCAAGTGGGCTAACGAGCTTATGCAGTCTAGAAATTGGGAGCTGCAAGGCAGATGGGTGGATTTTGAGAGCTGGAACGATTTTTCATCATACGCCAAAGATAATCTGTATGTTGTTGGAAACGCCGGGTCTTTTACTGAAACTGCTTTTGGTTTTGGTCTGAAATGGGCGATGCAATCAGCCAAATTATGTGCAAAAGCTATTGACGAGAATATTGACTATGATAATCTGTTGCGTAAAGAACTTTTTCCAGACTTAGAGTCTTTTGAAGCTATGAGAAAATTCTTTGATACCGCAGAAAACCCCGATTTCGACCGTTTCGTCAAAACGTTCAAAAATCCATTGGCGAAAAAACTGGCGGAATCTGGAAAATCACTCTTCAAAAACAGTTGGTTGATGCACATGACATTCCCAAAAACTCGAATAACAAAAACAATCAAGGATTAAACGTGATTGCATTCCTTCATCAAATCCTTTATGCGAGCCAGATTGCAGCTTGTAGCAAACCAATAAATAACATTTCGTGCCACATGAAGTGAGAACGTTACTTTTCGAAGGTTAGAAAATGGGAAAACCAGTAGGAGACGATTTCCAAACAGAAACAAAGTACACGCGCAACAAGAGCTTAGGCAGCAACTTGAACTGGGCCGACAAGCCAGAAATTTACAAGAGCTACCCATCTTGCAACACAATTCAACTGCCAAGCCAACACCAAGAGTCAACTATTCTCTTCACTGAAGTTCTTCAAAGACGCAAAAGCGTCCGCGACTTCTCAACCCAACCTTTGCACAAGGTTGATTTGGCTTTTCTTCTTTGGGCATCTACCGGCATCCAGAGAGTAGAACACGGATACGAGTTCCGTACAGCTCCGTCCGCCGGAGCATTATACCCAATTGAAACCTACATAGCAGCCAACAACATGGAAGACGTGGAAAAAGGCATTTACCACTACAACATAAGAAATCACTGCCTAGAAGAAATAAAAACGGGCAAGTTTGGCGATATCTTAGCTCACGCAGCCTTGGACCAAAAGATGTGCGCTGCTGCACCTGTTGTTTTCATTTGGACAGCTTTTTTTAGGAGGTCAAAGTGGAAGTACGCACAGCGAGCCTACAGATACATCTATTTAGATGCAGGCCACGTTGCGCAGAATTTAGCGTTGGCGGCGGCAAGCATCTCCTGCGGATCCTGTCAAGTAGGCGCGTTCTTTGACGACGAAGTTAACTCCATAGTAGGAGTAGATGGAACAGAGGAAAGCTCAATTTGTCTCAGCGTAGTTGGCCACCCCAAATGACCCCAGACAATTGCCTTCAACAATTGGAGCAACTTTTTTCAAATGCTGTGCAGTTTATGATTCTCGGGTAAAATCGTAGATGCCAAACGTTTTTAGACAGCGTCCTGCGCTCTGGCAGAAAAAACTAAATTCTCGAGCTAACAATATTAGTTGTGGACTGGGGAAATGGGGACTACTATTCTCAAAGCGCTACTGCTTTGCGCCCTTTGCGGGCTAGCATTAGTTCAGCCGGTGTTGGGTTGGAGCAACGGCGGTTTTTCCAACTCTCCTTCAGCACCGGTTTATGGAACACATGACTGGATTGCTCAACATGCACTTGACTGGTTGCCTGCTTCGGAGAAACAATACATCCAGGACAACTTGGCGACTTACTTGTATGGAACCGAGCTCCCAGATAACAATGCGGCACCAGACCATATTGGGGACACGGCCAAACATCACATTTATTTTTGGTCCAACGGATCACTACAAGATGACGCATCAGCCATCAGGGCATCCTCAGAATACCAGGTGGCGCTAAACTTCTTAAACCAACAAGATTACTCCGACGCTGCAAAAGCCGCCGGGATAATGAGCCACTATATTGCTGACGTGGGAGTGTTTGCGCACGTTATGGGGGCTTCCACGGATTGGGGCGCGGAAACCGGCAACAACCACTCCAATTATGAATCTTATGTTAATGGGCGAACGTCAAGTTACAATGACGAATTCAATAGATACCTTTCCTTTGATGGAGCTCTTTCCATAATTTCTGCATACGACGCAGCGAAAAACCTCGCCTACGACACTACCTTTGACAACGGCGCGAGCTACACCTGCATTTGGATGAACAACAACTACAACGTTTCCAACCCAACTTACTGGAACCGCGCAGGCGAATCATTAAACCTCACCGTAAACAATGTCGCTGACGTTTTGCACACACTCTATGCAGCATCTAACTTAGCAGCTTCTTCGACCCCAACACCTCCACCTACTCCCACTTCAACCGCTACACCGTCTCCAACTTTAGCGCCAACTCCAACGCAGACTCCAACTCCGACATCCACTCCAACAACTACCCTAACGCCAACCCCGACACCAACGTTTACAATCAATCCAACACCCACACCTTTCCAAACAATTGCTCCAACATCGACACCCACGATCCCAGAGTTCCCAACATACACAGCCATGTCACTAATTGTCGCTGCCACCCTCCTAACAATAATGTTCGTTAGAAAAAGAACGCCAATCAACAAAATCTGAAGTTGCGGGTTGAAGCCAAACAACTTTAAGCTTGTTATGACTGTTTTTTATCCAATGGCTTATTCGATTTAGCCGAGGTCTGTTGAATGGTGTCGCAATTTCGTTGTCTTAATTCTAAAAAAACTAGAAACCTGTTCTTTACACTATCAGTTTTGCTTTTATCCAGTTTAGTTTTTTCCGTTTTCCTTCCAGCCTCAAATCTTGTCAGGGGCCAAAGTCAAGGCTTTGTTTTGCCTTGCCAGATTCAAACT
Organism: Candidatus Bathyarchaeota archaeon; assembly: GCA_017883615.1. Taxonomy (GTDB): domain Archaea; phylum Thermoproteota; class Bathyarchaeia; order Bathyarchaeales; family Bathycorpusculaceae; genus JADGNF01. Next base: position 10,391 of record JADGNF010000005.1, on the reverse strand, counting down.
ACAGGCAACGCTTGGGATGGAACCTTAACTTTTGGACGCTTCAACACCAGCGGTACCCCTCTTAATTTTACAGTATACAACTCCTATCTTGTCGTCATGAAAACTGACGGATCCTTACAGTATTTGCGACAAGCAAACGATCTGAACTATTTCGTGGTCAAAAACATGGGTTCGGATTATTTGATGTTCCAAGGTGAACCTGCACAAACGACGCATTTCTTAAATCTCACCTCAAACGCTACAACAGATTTCCCTAACGTTTTTGGTCATCACGACGTTGAATATAACCCGATCAACAACACTTTCCTGAACCTTAGAACCTACGTGAAGATGGTCAATGGCAGCCAGATCATATTTGACAAAATCGTGGAAGAAGATGCAAACGGCAGCATTTTGTGGAGCTGGGACACCGCTGACCACATACCGTTAAGCGATGCAGACCTCGCCAATCATAAGGGCGTCTCTAATGGAACCGCGATTATTGATTTCACCCACGCGAACGCAATCCAATGGGATTACAACAACAGCGCCGTTTACCTCAACCTTCGCCACACCAACACCTTCTACAAAATAAACATGACCACGGGCAACCTCATTTGGGCATGCGGTGAACACGGCAACTTCACCCTCTTGGACCAGTACGGCAACAACATCACAAGCTTATGGTACCATAGCCACGCAACTTGGCAGGTTGCGCCAGATGTATTCACAATGTTTGACAACGACGATGACAACACGACAAACCCAAACGATTGCCACAGCAGAATGATAGAGGTTACGTTAAATGAACAGAACATGACTGCATGGGTCAGCTGGAGCTGGGAAGCACCAACCCAGTACTGGTCACCATACTTCGGCAAAACTGACAGGCTTCCAAACGGAGATCACATAGGAGTCTTCGGTTCGCCGTCGCATCACTTTACTCAGAATTCACCGTGGGCGATGAATGATACGGGTGCAGTGATCATCGAAGTTAATTCTACCGGCGCAATAGTGCGGACTTGGACTTTCCCGACGGGGTGGAGCATCTACCGCATTGACGAAATCGCTAACTCAACAAACCAAGTCCCCGAATTCGAGGTTACAGGTGTGCTGCTAATCTTTGCCGTAGCAACTGCAGTTTTAGTTCCAGCCTTGCTATTCAGACGCAGAATACAGCCTACCAGAAAGCACGTCTCTTGAAAGCACTAACATAGTCAACTATTTCATTTTATTATAAACGGCATCGGTCACAACCTCAAACGGTTCACCGATAAGCAAGTAACCTTTTTCCCCCAAGTACTTGCGTACGTAAAACTGAATCATGCCCTTAATGATTGCGAACTTTAACTTGAACTCAGTAACCTGAGAATCAAACAGCAGCCTATGCTTTATAATCTGAACGTTTTTGGGTTCTTCCCATTCTTCAAAAACCAGTTCTCCACTAAGCTTTTGAAACAAAGGCGTGCCCGGAATAGGATAAGGCAGCGTAAAAGAAAGATAATCTAACGGAAGGGAAGACGCAAACTTTACAGTATCTAAAATAGTCTTATCGTTTTCCCCTGGGTATCCAACAATGAAGAAGGCGCCAGCCTTGATTTTCATCTTTTTGCACAATTGAACGGCGGCATATGCTTGCTTTGTAGTGATTTGTTTCTTCATTATCTTCAGGATTGAATCATTTCCTGATTCAATACCAAAAAACATCCTTATGCAGCCAGCCCGTTTCATCTTTTCAGCAATTTCTAAATTCAACGTGTCAACCCTTGACAAACACTCCCAGCCAATTCTCAATCCACGTTTTATGATTTCGTCGCAGACTTCGATAAGCCGCTTAGGATCTAGAGTGAAGCAATCGTCGGCAATCCATATTCGGTTATAGCCCAAAGAAATCACTTCTTCGATCTCATCAACTACTTTTGTCGCTGTCCTAGCTCTGAAATTGTTGCCAAAGACGGGTCTGCTGCAAAAATCGCATTCAAACGGACAACCTCTAGAAGTCATGATCGCGGTGGTTTTGTAGCCAAACCTGCTCGAATAATACCTTTTGTACGCTTCATTGTCAAACAGATCTCTTGAAGGAGGAGGCAGAACGTCCAAGTTATCAACTAGCCCACGTGGAGAAGTACGTTTAACTTGACCAGTGCTTTCGTCTTTGTAAATTATTCCCTTAATCTCGGAAAGAGGGCGGCCAGACTCGAACAATGTGACAATTTCGAGCATTGTCTGCTCGCCCTCTCCAATAACTACAACGTCAAAGTCTTTGAGAAAAGCGTTAGGCTGCGTAGTTGGAAGAGCCCCACCTGCAACAAGAAGTTCACAATGATCTCTTAGCAGGCGAGCCAATTCCAGTGATTTGTCTCTCATAGAGTACATTGATTGAATTCCAATTATCCTTGGTTTTGAAGCAATCACTTTCCTGAGAACTTCGTTCTGGCTGAGAAAAGTGCAGTCCACAACTTCAACCGAAAATCCATGTTGCCTTAAATATGCAGCAATGTATCCCAAGCCCAAAGGAGGAAACCTGAAGATCGAAGTATCAGTGTGAGGATGGAAGTAAGGATAAACCAAAGTCACAGTTGTCATTTCGACGAATCACCCATATACCTCAATATCATACTCAAAAGAGTTACGCCCGGGACCTAGTTCATAGTCAAGACCAATCCAGTCCAGAGTGCCTTTCATCAATTCCCTTCCACGCCGCAACATCGTTCCTTCAGCATTTCTTAATTTGAAACCTACCGTAGTTTTCTTGTTTGTAATTACCGCTGATGTCGCCCTCACGGGGTTCCAAACGCCGATTTCCTCATCAGTCAGCTTTTCGCCGTCTGAATCGGAGTATTTTCTGAAGAAATGGCCACCTTGCTCGTTTAACACAAAAATCTTCTGGAGACTATTCCGTTCAAGATGAGAAAAGTTCATTTTCACCTGAATCCGGTTCCCCTCTATTAAATAGGTTACAATAACTTTACCTTTTGCGGCAGTTCTAACAAATACCGACGTTGCTCCAGCTTTGAGAAGCAATTCTTTCGTAATAAGAATAGATTTTGCGAGACGCTTATGTTTTTGATAAAGCAAGCAAATGTAATCGATCATGCTGCGAACCTGAGCGTTTTCTAATTTGAGATTTCGGAACTTATCCCTTGCAACTAGATCCATTGAAAATTCTTTTTGAATAACGGTAACATTTTCCCGTTTATGAACCTGAAGAAACGACGACCCAGAAAAGACTGTTTCGGCACAGTATTTTGCGATGGGAACCCCAAATCCCGTGCCTTCGCCCACAACTTCTTTGCCTTTGTGTATTAGAATGACTCCTTTTTGCAAGTCTGCGGTCTTCATGTTTTTCGGCTTTGCATCAGAGTAGATTCTGAGAGCTACCAAATCCGAAACACTGCAGGTATGCTGCGTCACCAAGGATACAAAGGGGTTCTCACTTTCAGCCAACAATTATATCACGGGTAATATTCGTCTAATGCTTTCATGTTTCAGAGTGCATTCTATTTAAAGATGTGTAGAAACCGAAAACTCAAGTTCATCTTCAAAAAGCAGAGTAGATTTATTTGAGTGCTATGTTTTTTTGGTTTGAATCCAGTTTCAAAAAGATCAAAAAAGGTTTTTGATTTAGAAAATACAAAAGGTGAGCTTTGTTCCAGAGGCGGGTCATCTTAGTTGTTTTGCATAGTTGCCGTAAGTAGGCTATTTAGTGAAACGGAAAAGGGTTTAGGCTTCAGCTGGGATTTCAACGTAAACTTTTCCGTTTTGTATCTTGCACCGGTAACTCACTAGAGTTATCGCGCTGTTTTCTTCATACTGTCCGTTTCGTATATCAAACTTCCATCCGTGGCATGGACACATAACCAAGTATTCTCTAAGGATGCCTTTGTCAATTGAACATCCCATGTGAGGGCAACTGTTCGAAAGCCCAAAAACTTTCCCGCCCTTCATTATCAACAGAATGGACCTCCCAGAAATCTGCACACGTATGATTTGTCCTTCTTTCAACTCGCTGTCTGTTAAGATTGGAACAAAACTATCTGAAGCCATGTTTCTGCCCCACTAATAATCAACAACGTTATTATTCTAATGTTTATCTCTTCGAAGATTTCACTTTGTATCCGCGATTACGAGTCTGCCCAAAATTAAGCATTTCTTTGATCTTTTGGCCCGTTTGATTCTTCATGCTTAATTGGCAGACTAATAATGAAAGTTGTGCCCCTGTTTGCAGCTGCATTCACCGATATGCAACATCCATGCGCCTCTACAATGCGTTTGCATATTGCTAAGCCAAAGCCCATCCCTTGCGCTTTCGTCGTGAACAGTGGCAGGAAAAGCTTCCCTAAAGTTTCTTCAGAAATGCCTGTGCCTGTGTCGGCGAAAGCAATCTCTACGCTGTCTTTTGTTTGGCAGCTACTGATTTTGAGTGTTCCGCTCTCAGGTGTTGCTTCAATAGCGTTTTTAATGAGGTTTGTGAAAACTCGGACCATTTTGTCTGAGTCGACCCCAATCCAAGCCTCTTCGCCAACGTTATTTGCGATTTGTACTCGGCTTGGAACGTTGATCATTCCCATAGCTTTCTCGATAAGAGTCCGGGCTTGGTGCTTTGTTAGTTCCAAATGCATTTCTCTAGAGTAATCTAACAAGTCGTTGATGATCTTATTTGAATGGTCTATAGCTTTGTCGATTATTTCAAGCATTTCCTTAGCTTGAATCTCCGAAATTGCATTGCCTTTCTTCTTCAGGAAATAAACAGCATTTTTAATACCGGTTAGCGGATTGCGCAGGTCGTGGCCAACCATTCCAGCTATTTCGCCTATGGCGGCTAAGCGTTCAGATTTGACAAGTCGCTCGTTTGAGTCTCTTAACTGGACAGTTCTTAATTCAACTATGTATTTCAAGTGTTCAGAATACTCTTTTATTTTTCTTTCCAAAGCCTTTTTGCGCTCTTCAGCTTTCTTGCGTTCAGTGATGTCTTCGAGTTCAGCAACGAAAAGACTCGGTTCACCACCCTGGTTCCGCACTGCACTAACCATGATTTTTCCGTTGATCAAGGTACCGTCTTTTTTGATATAACGTTTTTCAAACGAAAATGAAGATAGGCTGCCATTTTCCAATTCACCCATTCTCATGATGCTTTCTTTGACGTCCGGTGAATAGGTTATGTTTTTAAAAGTCAATTTGCGCAATTCGTCTTCTGTATATCCTAGCGTTTTGCAGAAGGCTTCATTTGCACTTATGAAGTGTTTGTCTGGACCTGATGTAGCAATCCCTATTGGGGCGTTAGCAACTATTGCTCTTGACCTCTTCTCACTTTCTCTAAGCGCGTCTTCGGCGTTCTTACGCTCAGTAATATCAATGGCTAAACCTCTTAGACCAACAGTTAGGCTTGCTACAACAATGGGTTTGCTAACAATTATGGTTTGGAATGTACTGCCATCTTTTCTAACAAAAGTGTACTCATTTTCAGAAGAAGGCCTATTTGATAAGGTTCTTTTGAAGTGTTCTTTTGCCTTCTCTTTATCGTTTTTTTCAACTAAATCGAAGACGCAAACGCCATTGGCAAAATCTTGCTTCGTATAGCCCCAGTAATTTGAAATGCACTCTCGTTAGCATAAGTTAATTACCATCTATCTGTCTCAAAGACAATTGCAGGCAAAGAATTCGCAAGGCTCCTATACCTCTCCTCACTCTTGCTCAATGCCCCCTCAGCTTTCTTGCGCTTTACAATTTGTTGAATGCCGTGTGATAGTTCCCCGTAAACGGTTTCCGGCGAGCCTTGTTTATTGTAGTAGCCGTCAGCCCCAAAGTTCAACGCCTTGATAGCGACCTCTTCGCGTCCTTTGCCTGTGAACAGAACAAAGGGAATCTCATTTCCTTGTTTGCGTACCTTTTTTAGGAATTGTAAACCGTCCTTTCTTGGCATTTCATAATCTGAAATAACAACATCGTAAGACCCTGTTGCTAGTTTCTTGAAGGCTTCACCAACCCCGCAGGCAAAATCAATGTCGAAGGTGCCCATATCCATTAAAATATTCTTGGAAATCTCTAGGAAGGAAACGTCGTCGTCTACATGCAAAACTCGAATGACTGTCTTTTTGTTTGAAGGCGCCAAATCAGATACTTCAACAATCATTCTAGTTTGGTCGACGTCTTGTATTAGCGATGCGCCAGATCAAACAATTGGCGGGGTGATAATAAGTCAGTTATGAATTTGGAATACACAAATCCGGTTCCAGTTCTTAAGGGATTTCAGTCGATTGTTGTACCGGGCTCAAAGACGAAAGAAATCATAATTCTAAGACAAAACTACCATTCGTCTCTTTTACTGATAACTTCTCTTTTTTCTGCGTCTTCAATCTCTCTGTAGATATCTTTCTCTGACTCGGAAACAACTTCTAAGTCTCGGCCTGCCACGCTTTTCACTATTGGGACCATAACGAACTTTTCCGCTCGGGTTATGGGCACATAATCAACGCTCACTTCTTCGGTGACACGACAAAATCTCTCTCCAGTTGACCACAACTCGTACATTTCCACCCCGATAATATGAGATCCAGCGGGTATTCCCTTCATTTCTAGCACAGGAGTCAATTCGAAAGCGTTGCCCAAAAGAGGACCCTGAGGAATGCTTACGCAAGTGCAACTGATCTTTTGCCCGTCAAAAAATAGATCCAAGCTGACCTTGGAGAAGGCGACCTTTGAAGGAAGCAATCTGAACCCAACCTTAAGAGCTAACTCGTCTTCTTTCGCAAAAGTTACAATCTCTGTAACTATAATTTGCTTTTTAGATTCAGGCACTACTTTTTCACTAAATGCCTTCTTGCGCGAATCATGCAGACTTTCTAATGTGGTTTGCTGAGAATTCTTGACTGAAGTCCGCATTTTTTCTCGCAAGTTCTGGGTCTTTGTCGATTTGCCCATTAGCTATCTCCAGGATGATTATGCCGATGTGATTTGAGAGGATAAACGTTTGCTTGAGAACAACGTTCGATTTTAGAAAGCGGGTTAAGGTTTCGAAGAAACCGATAAATTAGTCCCCGCCGTTAACTGAATGTTGGTCCTTGTTTTGGTTACTGAAAAAGTAATGCATTTTCATGGTTGCCAGATGGCAACGTCTGATTCGGTGAAGCAACACAAACTTAGAAAGCTAATAGCACGTCTCTCAGACAAAGAGGGCAAAGAAAAGGAGTTCATTTCGATTTACATTCCTCAAAAGAGTTCAATCGAAGAGGTAATTGCATTCCTTAAAGAGAAGTCTGATTCTGCTGAGGCAAAATCGAGGAGAGCCGGGGATCGTCTTCAAGACGCCTTCAAGAATGTAATCCAGCGGCTAAAGTTGCAGAAGGAAATTCCAGAGAATGGGCTTGCGGTTTTTGCGGGAACTTTTGTTGGTAACGAGGTGGGGGGCGAAGTTTTGAATGTTGAAGAGCTGATTCCACCAGAGCCCGTTAGTACGTATCTTTTTGGGGTTGAGGACCATTTTCTCTTAAACCCGCTACGGGAAATGGTGCGTGGGCAAAAGGTTGTTGGGCTAGCCGCTGTGGATGCGAAGGAGGCTAGTTTTGGAGTATTCCAAGGTGGACGTCTTGAATTAGTTGAAAGCATCGCCTCTGGGATCCCGGGAAAATCTGGGAAGGGCGGATCGAGTCAACGAAGATATGAAAGAGAGCGGGACATGTCGGTTACGTATTTTTTCCATAGGGTTGCGGAGCATGCAGCTAAGGCGTTTTTGGAGAAAAATAAGGTTACGGTGTTGATAGTTGGGGGACCGGGTCAAACGAAAGAGGATTTTTTGAAGGGGGATTTCCTTCATTACGAACTGAAAAATATGCTTCTGGAAACCGTTGATACGCAGTCTGCTGGCAAGGAAGCGCTTAAGGAGATGCTTGATAAGTCTTCAGAAACACTGAAGAATATGTGTGGACCCGAAGAGAGGAGAATTGTGGAACGCTTTTTGGGTCATATGGGGCAACAAGATGGTTTGGCGATAGCTGGGCTGGATTTGGTTTTGGAGGCAATTAAGAGAGGCGAGGTGGAAGTTGCATTAGTGACGGACAGTACGGATATGATTGACGCTGTTGCGTTGTGCAAGAGATGTGGGCTTCCAAAGTCGAACATTGCAACTAAAGCGCAGAAGGTTCAAACCGTGCAGGAAATGATTTCGACTCCATGCGAGAGGTGCCATGCGGTTGATTACGAGGTGGAGGAGAAAGACATAGTCGATGTTTTGGAGGATTTGGCTTCACAGACAAATGCGAGAGTTGAGGTAGTCTCCACAGAGTCTGAGGAAAAAGCAAAGCTCACAACGTTTGGAGGGTTCGCCGCTATCTTGAGATATCGACCGGGTAAAGTGGAATGAGAAGTTTGCTATACGCCTGCAACTCAGTACCATTTTCTAATTTCTGACAAAGCATGTTCGGAGTTTTCTTTGTTTAGCATGCATTCCACAACTTTGTTGCATTCAACACATTCCGGCGGAACTGATTCCGTTTTTTCCTTTTGGCTCAGGAAACCAAACCAGTACAGACAACCTTCTTTCACTTTTTCCTCTATTCTATTTAGGCAATGAGGACAAACAGGAACCAGTTTGGGTTCGTTAAAACTTTTTTTACATTTATTACAATGATTTCTCCCTTCAAAGGCACACGTTTGAGTCTTTCGAGCCGCTTCCTTACGTGCGCGCTCTCGGTTTTCTTTGCGGTCTTCATCCAAAATCCACAAAGTTATGTTATCGTTCTTTGAACCCATTCCCCAAGATCATCATTGGAATCGTTGATTTTAGAACACTTATGCCTTACGTATTTAGGATTAGTATTTATACAACTTTTCTACTCGTCGTTTATTGTACTTGAGCATTAATCTTATGCCTATGTACTTTTTTGCTTTTGGGAAACAATCCCGTTTTATTCTTTGAGTTCCTTAGAAAGCGGCGGAGAGGATGGAGTATCGGGGCAGATTTCTTTGTCTTGGGGTAACAAGCCTTTTTTGCTTATCCAGTACCACATGAAGATGCTTCCGGCTACAGTGGCACCAATCATTAAAAGTAGATACAACGGGAGATCGTTTGGTCCGTACACCCACACTGAGTTACCAAGAATCGTGGCTATGGTATTTGGGATTAAAAGAGCGGTACCCACTATTGTAAGGTAAGCCGCAAGCTTGGCAAACCGATTATTGAGCACTGTCAATTGATTGTTTGATATGGTCAGTTGATTGTTTGCTGTGGTCAATTGATTATTGTAAATCGCTTGCGTGGCTTCTATGCCTGAAGCTAAGACCTCGGACATGTGCTCCGAGAGCCCGATCTGGCTCTTGACTTGTTCCACCATAGCGCTAAATAGGTTTACCAGTTTTTGGTCATCTGTAAGCAACTCGGCATCGCCATATCGGATGGCCTGAAGTACGTCTACGCTTTCCCACAGAGCATTCATGTAAATGATGAGAGCATGCTTCATTCGGTAGATTTTTGGGCCCAACTGGGATTTGTCGGTGTGTTCATCCATCAAATCCCGGTTTAGCTCGTCTCCGAATTCTTCGATTGCACGCAGGTGCCTAAAATTGCTGTCGTTGTTAGCGTCAATTATACGGGACAACAGAATGGTGAGTTTGTCTTCTGGCTTTACGTCGATGGGGATTTTTCTGAGAATTGCTTCAGAGTACCTTCGTAACCTGATAAATCTCTTGTCTACTAGACGCATGTGCACGGTAAAGACTATGTTCTTTTTTATCAGAACCAAAAGTGGGTAGGCTTTAACTTCGGTTCCCCGTATCTGAATTGAGGGGAAACTAAGCCACATTTCGCTATCGAAGTCTTGGTAATTGAGTTGGTCGCAACAGGAAAGATTAGAAACGAAAGGTTCGCTAAAGCCCATCTGCGCTGCTGCCGCGGCAAGATCTTTCATTGGATCGTCGGTGATGTAATCTACCCAGGCTACCATCGATTTGTTTACCGTTTCCAGTAGGGCAGTTGGAGATTCAGCTTCTTCTTTGAATGTTTTTCCAGATGAGGTTAGGCAAATGCAGAACCAGCGTTTCTGCATAAGTTCCAAAGGAGTTTGGCTTTGTGACGAAACGGAAAATCTTGTTTGTGTTGAGCCATCGAATTGTTCTGGTTCGCTCATCTGTTGCCCTTTCCCTCAACTAAGCTATATTCAGCTAATGTTGTTAGCCTCATTCGTGGTTGTCCCTAAATAGGTTTTGCGGTTTTCCGACTCATAGACAACTTCTGTTTCTTTTCTCCGCAAGGCTCTTCATTTTGGGAAATTTCAGGTATGACTATCTGCTTTTGTAGGTTGCGTCTTTAGAAGGTTGTGGGCGTCTGGGTTCGTTTGTGTAAGGTTTAGGGCGTCAGCAGCAAATCTGGCTATTTTGGCGTTTGGTCTAGAAGATGATGGGCGGACTGTTTGGATTAT
>JADGNF010000033.1 GCA_017883615.1 Candidatus Bathyarchaeota archaeon | reverse complement strand
TCGAAAAACCCATAATCCTGACCGCAATCGAATGCAAAGCATGCAACAAGACGGAAACTCGAGAATTCAAACGGGGCGACTTCGTCTTCAAAGAAATGGAGAAATGCCCCAAATGCAACTCAATGGGCATGATCGTCGCGATTTACAGAGAAGTTAAAGAAAAAGAAAAGCCTATCAACGTTTAAGTTAAGACCTCACATCCTTTTTCTTTTATCAGTACCGTGTGCTCGGCTTGAGCAACCGGTTTTTTTGTAATCTCAACAAACACGGAGTACCCCATGATCGCTTTTGTAGTAATAAGCTCCTTAAAGGCATCATAATGTTGCTCTTTTGGAAGGACACCTTGCAGCCACCGTTCCGCAAATGGCAACGTTCGAAAATTATCCTCAATGTACTTCAGAAGTTGTTTCGCTTGAGGGCTTTTGGTGGACTTGGTTTTGACAAGGCGGAAAATTGTTTTCTGGGGTGCATCATCCACTGCGCCGTATGCTTCCCTTACTGTAACGAAGGGTTCAATGGCGTAGATTTCTCCTGCCCGTAGCTTGCCGAATGTAACTTGGTGCACGTTGGGTATGCTGGCGCCTGCGTGAATCAGGTACCTGCCCACTGAATGCCCACAAAGGTTTGATATGGGTTTGAACCCACGGTTCTTAATTGTAGTTTCGATGACGCCGCCGATTTTGGAGGGCGAGACGCCGTCGGTAACAGTGTCTATGGCGGCTTTGAGAGCGATCTGAGCCGTCTCTGTCATGCTGGCGTACTCGGGGTTAAAGCAAGCGGTAAAAGCCGTATCTGTCACGTAACCATCAACGTGAACGCCTAAATCCACTTTCACAACTGAATTTGGAGGAATCGTGCTTGTATCTCCAGGCGGCGAGGTATAGTGGGCGGTGACTTCGTTAATCGAAACATTGCAGGGAAACGCAGGTTTCCCGCCCTTCTGCCGAATTAGTCCTTCCGTCTTCTCACAAATCTCAATAATGGGCATGTTTTCGTGGACGTAGCCGCGCATTTCTTCGCGGGTTTCCCGCAGAATTTTCCCGGACAAACGGAACTTCTCTAAGGCTTCTTGGTCGTAAAGAGGCATTGCATGTTCACTTCAAACGTTTCTGTTTTTCATGTATGTGGTGGCTGCTTAAATGCGTAATGCACGATCGTCAGGCGATTCCAACAGCAAACTGTTTTAGAGTATCGGTGCGATGGTGGAGAAGTGCCTTTTAGGGTTGGTGTAGATTTACGATTTATCTTAGTCAAAGTCACTTTGAAGAGTTAGGGCTTGTACATTTTGGGTTCAAGCACGGCGAAGTTGTTCCCACCCGCGTGATATAGCATCTTTGCGTTTTTTAGGTCATAACTTTCGGTGAAAACGCCCGGGTTAGCGTAAGCCGCCTCGACTTTGCCGATAAATACGGTGTGGTCGCCTGTTGTGAATTGGCTTTCGACGGTGCATTCGAGATGGGCGATACATTCTCGGATTGCTGGCGCCTTCACTTTTTTGGCTGGAATTGGAGTTAAGCCGGCTTTTTTGAATTTGTCAAAGCTTCGGCCGCTAAAAGAGCCGCATGCATAAACTGACTGTAGAAGCTCAAAAGTCGGTACGTTGATTACGAATTCTTGGGATTCTTGGATTAATGTGTGGCTGTGACGTTGGGGAGCGACGCTTATGGCGATGAGGGGTGGGTTGTTGCTGGTGGGCATAGCCCAGGCAACGGTAGTTACGTTGGGTTTGCCTGCTTTCCCAATGCAGGATACTAGGACAGTGTGCATGGGGTGAAGAAGCCGATAGGAGTATTGAGAGTTAATTTCAAGTTTTCCTGACATAACAAGTCACTACGTGTTGACCTTTCTATACTTATTTCCTTTCTTCTCCAAACTAACCGTTTTCAAGAATTAGACATGAAAATATTTAGAGAGCGCGAAAGAAAGCCCAAAAGATGGATTACGTCACACTTTTGGCAAAAGGAGTTACGGCTTGGGTTCGGATGAGCTCTTTTCTTTCTCTCCGACCAGTTTGCTGTTAAGGTGAATTATGAGTTTGTGGTTTTTGTTGACTATAACCACATCTTCTTCCGCAACGTTTTCAACAAGCACTTCCCCATTGTACTTCATACGGCTCGGATAGCCTAAGTCTCTTAGCTCTTTCATAAGTAGCTCGCGTGATGCTCTCAAAAGTTCGCTTGTTGTTTCGGGACCTCTGTTGAAGCAGAAAGTAATGGTTTTCTTGGAGGGGTCGTAGTTTGCTTTTGTCCCTTTTCCAATTTTCTCCACTTGACCCCATACTGGTTTGTCGATTGTATCTCTCACTTTTTCATCCTTCTATTTTTCTCTCTTAAAGGTACCTTGACCGCCTGCTTTGGTTATGTTTTCGACTACACTTTCGCTTACTTTCTCGATGAGCTCTTCTGCACGTTTCCAATTATCGGCAGCAACTTCTATACTGTATCGGGGGGCAGCGATTATGGTGAACTCTATTTTGGCGTCTTTGGTTTTATTCGTTTTTTTGGCGCCGATGAACGCGTCTTGGATACATTTAACCCCATTGGGCTTTGGGCATCGAACTTCTAGCACGCCTTTGACTTTTACCATCTTAATCTTGATGCGTTCTTCAGCTACTTGTGCGATGACTTTGGCGAGATCTTCGGAAATGCCTAGTTTAGTTAGGGCTTCTGCGCCGTCTTTTACTACTTTTTCGAAGCCTTCGTATAGGCCGTATTTTTCTTCAAGAATTAATCCGACGCTCTGGTAGACTTCGGCTACAGGTAAGCCGACCTTGTCTGCAACTGCATGCAAGAGGGCTTCGCCTTTGCGGTCTTTTTTCCAAGACTTGATTTTTTCAATTCTTTCGCGTTTGGTAACGCGTCTAAGAGATAAGTCAATGTGTCCTTTTTCCACGTCTACACGAAGGACTTTGAGAACCATTTTTTGGTTTTCGCGGACAAAGTCGCGTACGTTTCTTATTCGGGCGCTGGAAATTTCGGAGATGTGGAGGAAGCCTCGTCTCTTGTATTCGTCTAGGTTGGCGTAGGCTCCGTAATCCATTACGCTTTCTATTGTGGCGATTGCAAGTTCGCCTGGTTCAGGCCATTCAGGTTTATGTTCAGACATCTTTACCGCCTATTTGGAATCCTTTTTTGCGCGAAAACTCATGCATTAAACCTTGCCACGTTGGAGATAAGGTTTTCTGCCCGACGAATCCGGGTGTAAGTTCAAATAAAGATGTGGAGAAGGCTATTTTATTCCTTCTTGTCAAGCTTAACAATGTAGACTTCTTTGTTGCGGATTCGGAGCGCTACGTTGAATTTTCTGTCTGTTTTCTTGTTGTAGGCTTTTACTCGGAACGAGAATGGTGCGTACATTGATTTTACTGTTTTGCCCTCAACTTCAACCTTGAACATCTTTTCGGGGCTTTCGATAATTTGCTTGAACACTTCGTCGTATTCTGGTATCTTGGCTAGTTTTCTTCCTTGAGGGATTTCTTTTACTGGGGTTGCTTTAGCAACTATTTGTTTATGTTTGCTTTTTTCTAGTTTAGACATATAGATTACTACACTTTATACCATGTTAAGTGCACTATAAATTACTAGTAGCAAAAACTATGCATTACTGCATGTATAAAAACAAGTTGCTAACTAAGCAGCAGGCCATGAACCGCTCACAAAGGAAACTTGTTTTCAGCTGGATTACTTGCGTTTGACGTGGTATTGTTCAATTGTGTCTTTGGCTTTTTCCCTTCGTTCTCGATGTGCTTCAAGGAACTGATTCAATTTTTCTGCTATGTCTTTTTTGCATTCACCACACAGCGTTTCGCCCGAGCGGCATTTGCGTTCACGCTCTGCCAGCTTCTCGTTGCTCTCTTCGAACAGGAAGAAGTAGTACTGGAAGATGCTGCAAACAGTGGGGTCTGCGCCGAGTTTGCGTTGCTCTGCAGCGGTTCCTTTGCCGCCCGTAAATGCGTTCCAGATTTTCTTTTTGACTACGTCTGGCGGATCAATTGTGAATATGCTTGTTTCAGGCATGGAAGCGCTCATTTTTCCCCCTGCGCCCAAGCCGGGGAGGAAACGACAGTGGATTTGGGCGGGTTTGTAGTAGCCGAGTTTTTGGGCTATGTCTCTGGTGACGCGCCAGTAGGGGTCTTGGTCGATCGCTGCAGGGATAAGGGCAGGAACGTTTTCGCCTGTCAGCTTCTTGTGAATGAAACATGGCGCGGCTTGGATTGCAGGCCAATATACCCAGCCGATGTTAGTGCTGTCCTGGAACCCAAACGTGCTCCTCGCAGTGCTGTAGGTGATGCGTTTAGCGACTTCCAATGTGATATCGTAGAGTAAATCCATGTCTTGGCTATCGTAGATTATGAAGGTGTCTTCGGGCTTGAAGCCGACCGCGATGAGGTCCAAGGCGTTTTCGTAGCTCCACTTTTGTGTATCAGCAAGCGTCCGCTGGTCGTCTATGAGAAACTTTTCGTCATCTGTCATCTGAAAATAGAGCCGTGTCTTGAATTTCTCTTGCAGGTGTCGTGTAAAAATCCAGGGAATCAAATGCCCTATGTGGACGGGTCCGCTGGGTCCTCTGCCAGTGTACAAGACGAATTTGATGCCTTGCTCGTAGAGCTTCAGAACCGTGTCTACATCGCGGTGGCTGAAGAATATGCGACGTTCAATTTGCAGGTGCAGTTTGTTCGTGTAAGTTTCTAATTTGGCAAGCAATTCGGGCGTTAGGGGTTGGGTTCCGAACTCTCGAATAAGCCGTTCGTAGTCGACTTTGCCCTTTACTTCCCAAGGTGTAACCACCATTTCGTTGTTGTTTTCGTCGTTGTTTGGTGAAGCCATCGCGATGCGCCTGTGGTTCGGTTTGTTTGAAGAGAAGATGGGTGCTTGTAATATATTTGTTTTTTATTAGCTCATCAGAGCCTGCGCTTAACATCGGCATGCATTTTATTAGCCACGATGTTAGAACTACATTAACCAAAACCGAACTTCACATTAACTCGAGGAACAGACGAATGGTTGAGCTCAGGGAAAACGAAATCCGAATCCTCGCAGCCTTAGACAAACTCAACGGCGAAGCATCTATTGAACAGCTTATGGCTGAATGCGAACTATCTGACTCAGCAGCAATGAGATCAGCACTTATTTTGCAGGAAAACAATCTAGCAAAAATCCAAGCTCAACCCACAACCAAGATCAAACTCACATCAGAAGGAGAAATCCACGCCCAAAACAGCCTGCCCGAAAGACGCCTAGTAAACGCCGTAATTGCGCTTGACGGAAAGGCTACGCTAGCAGACGCTGCTAAAAAGGTTGGTTTGGAACAACAATTCATTCAGATTGCCTTAGGTTGGACGCAAAGAAAGAAATGGGCAATATTAGATTCAAAAACTGGTACGCTTCAAGTAAATTCCGCTCCATCTGAAGGTAGCGACGAAAAACTCCTCAGCCTTCTTTGCGGAAAAGAAGAAATTCCAATTGACAAAGTACCCAAAGAATTACAAACTGCCATTGACCCACTCAAGAAACGCAAAGCCATAATTGTCGAAGAAAAAACCCAACACAGTCTCCAAATTACCAAAGGAGGCAAAAAGGCTATCGAAGGTGGAGCCGCCGACCTCACCGTAAGTAAAAAAGAAGTCACCCAACTAACCCCTGAACTCATCATCAAAGGCGGATGGCGTAATGTCCGTTTCCAGAAATACAACATCCAAGCACCCGTAGCAAATGTTTGGCCAGGAAAAAAGCACCCATACCTTAATTTCTTGGATGAGGTCCGAGCGAAACTTGTTACGCTGGGCTTTAAGGAAATGAGCGGCACCGTTGTGGAGACGTCTTTTTTCAACTTTGATGCGCTCTACACACCTCAGGATCACCCAGCGAGGGAATTGGATGGAATTTACTACATCAAAGAACCGCAATATGGTGACATCAACAAGTACGCAGATACAGTAAAGCGGGTAAAGGAAACCCATGAAAACGGAGATAAAACTGGCAGCAAAGGCTGGGGTTACAAATACAGCGAAGAGGAAGCTAGACGTTTGATTCTCCGCGGCCACGGCACATGTTTAAGCGCCCGAACGCTTCTGAGCAAAAACCTTGAGGTGCCCAGCAGGTACTTTAGCATTGCACGTGTGTACAGGCCGGAAGTGGTCGACAGGACACACCTTTCCGAATTCAACCAAGTCGAAGGCATAGTCATTGACGAGAAACTTAATCTTCGCGATTTGCTTGGTGTGCTGGGGAAATTTGCCAAGGAAATCGCTGGCGCTGACAAGATTCGTTTCAAACCTGATTACTTCCCCTTCACGGAACCGAGTGTGGAACTTAGTGCATACAAAGAAGGATATGGATGGGTTGAGTTTGGAGGCTCAGGAATCTTCCGACCTGAAGTCACTCAGCCTCTTGGTGTAAGTGTGCCGGTTATCGCGTGGGGACTTGGCGTGGACCGCTTGTTCATGATGCGTGCAGGTGTAAAGGATATTCGGGGTATATTTAGCCAAGACCTCGATTGGCTCAGGAGGAAACAGGTGACCTAAATGCCCACAATCGACGTAGACTTAGCACAATTCGAGAAACTTCTCGGCAAAACCTATCATGGCAATATGGAGAAACTGGACGAAGACTTAGCTTACGTTAAAAGCGAAGTCAAAGGACAAAATGAGAAAGAAGGTACAGTTACAATAGAGCTAAAAGATACTAATCGGCCTGATTTGTGGGGCGTTGAGGGTTTAGCACGGGGATTACGTTGCTACCTTGGCCTGGAAAAAGGATTGCGGGAGTATAGTTTAGGCGAAAAAGCCTTGGATATTTATGTTGATCCGCAGCTGAAAAACATCAGGCCCTACATCGGCTGCTCAATCGTCAAAAACGTTCACTTAACCGATACAATCATCCGTGGGCTCATGCATCTTCAAGACAAACTGGACCAAACTTACGGTAGAAGCAGGCAGAAAACCTCCATTGGACTTTATTGCCTCGACCTACTCAAGCTTCCGCTCTACTACACAGTCGCTAAGCCGTCAGATTTTTCCTTCGTGCCATTGGGGTTCTCAGAGAAAATGACATTGACCGAAATCCTGCAACGCCACCCCAAAGGCCAACAGTACGGGCACATCGTCAGTAAGCACCCAATTTATCCGCTTCTGCTGGACTCAGAGGATAAAGTGCTGTCTTTTCCGCCTATTATTAACTCCAACGATCTGGGTAGGGTTACGGAGGAAGCTCACAATTTACTCATTGAAGTCACTGGAACACTCCATCAGACAGTGCTGAACGCGCTTACCCTCGTCACAACGGCTCTGATTGACCGAGGGGGCAAACCGTTTGCAGCAACCATAAACTACCCACAAGACGAAGCTTATCCACAGAGAACTGTATTGACTCCAGACTTTGGCAGCAAACATATACAGCTAAATGTTGAATACACAAACCGCATACTCGGATTGCAATTGACCATCAAACACATTGTTGAGTTGCTTTTGACGGCAGGATTGGGCGTTGCGGCGGTAAATGAAGATACGGTGGATGTGCTGGTTCCTTGCTATCGGGTCGACGTTATGCATCAAATAGACATCGTTGAAGACGTGGCGGTGGCTTACGGCTACAATAACATCGAGCCGTTATGGCGGGATCTGCCTACAACCGGGTCCCAAAAACCTCAAGAACGACTGACAAACACCGCAAGAGAACTCATGGTGGGCTCAGGCTACCAAGAAATCCTCAATAACACGCTAACGAATCCAGAAAGTCTCTTCACTAAAATGAACCATAAACCGACGCCGACAGTTGAAATTGCGAATCCCAAGTTAGTAACCATGACTTGCCTAAGAAACTGGCTTCTTCCAAGCCTCATAGAATTCCTAAGCGTAAACCAGTCTGTGGAGTTTCCCCAGAAGATCTTTGAACTAGGCCAAGTTACTTTACCCAACGAAACTCAGGAAACAAAAACTAAAGACGAACAATGGCTCGCCGCAGCAACAACCCACGCATATGCTGGTTTTAGCGAAGTAAAAGCTTGCTTAGATAGTCTCTTTGGAAACATGGGCGTAATTTGGCAGATTAAACCAATAGTTCATCCAAGCTTTATTGAAGGGCGGACAGGCGGGGTAATTGTCAACGCGGAGGAAGTTGGCGTGGTGGGCGAAGTCAACCCGTTGGTTTTGGAGGCTTGGAAACTGGAGAATCCATTAGCGGCGTTTGAAGTGAACTTTGAGAGAATACTTGAACTACAGAGAAAGAATGCTTGATGTTTGCTTTAGCCCAGTTTCCTTAGGTATTTACGATTGACTTTCTCAGATGTAAAAACTTCTTGACGCTTTAGAACTGTTTTTGATATTCAAAATTGGTCTCAAGCTCATTTGTGGGCCTATGAGAGATATTTATCTGAAAAATTACTTTATGCCGTTTCATAAACATGGACAATTAGACATAAATATTGTAAATCCTGTTTCCATATATTCGCAGACTGCGTGCTTTGACCTAACTTAAAACTTGAATTTTGACTGTTAAGACGCAATACATGATTTTTAGAACTATATGGGCATATTATGAATACTTAAAACAAGAATCTGACGAACAGATTAATCACTCAATATTGCAGGGGAATGGTGTTGGGAATGGAACCAAATCTATCTATATTTAACGACGAAAAATTGATGCACCTATATCAGAAGGTCGTTGAAGACCCTAATCGAAACGCGACCAAAAAGGGATTTATTCGATGCCCTGACTGTGGAGAAGAAATCCTAATGATACCCACTTTAAGAATTATGCACATCGCCATAGAAAACCACGTGCACAAACACAAGGAACAACTCAAGTCAGATCAAATTATGGCGCGACAAAATGCAATCTTCATCCGCCTTTCCCTAACTGGACAAGTCCTGCGACGCGCTTGCAAGCAGCAAATAAGCTAATCAAAAAAATCTATCTTTTCTTTTGGACCTTCTAATACGGGAATTGTTTTTATTTTTCGCTACATTAACAATCACAGAGGCGTATTGATTATGGAATTTAAAGGTAGCCAAACCGAAAAGAACTTACTTGCGGCCTTCGCTGGGGAATCCCAAGCCCGCAACCGCTACACTTTCTTCGCTAGCAAAGCTAAGAAAGAAGGGTTTGAACAGATAGCTGCAATATTTGCAGAAACCGCTGACAACGAAAAAGAGCATGCGGAACTTTACTTCCGCCACCTCAAAGGTGGAATGACAGAAATCACCGCGACCTACCCATCAGGCATGATTGGAACCACGGCTGAAAACTTGCAAGCAGCAGCGAACGGAGAGAATCTGGAGTGGACTTACTTGTACCCCCATTTCGGAGACATTGCGGAGCAGGAAGGATTCTTGGCACCGGCTCAGACTTTTCGCGAAATTGCCAAAGTCGAAACGTACCATGAACGGCGATACCTGAAACTTTTGGAGAACTTGAAGCAGCAGAAAGTCTTCAAGAAAGATGAGCCAATTAAATGGAAGTGCAGAAACTGTGGATACGTGCACGAAGGAACCGAAGCGTTTGCGATCTGCCCAGTTTGTGGTCATCCGCAGAGCTTTTTTGAAGTTTGGACCGAGCCATACTAACGGCTCCCTTTTTTTACTTCTTAGAATCTTCCATTAGTCAATTTGGTTATTCGGCCAAGAATATTTCAACGTCTAACCAAAATGTTGTTTCTGGGCACTTTCTTGTTTTCTGGTAGGTAGCTTACGTTTCTAAACTACCCATATCCCTCTACCTTTTCCAACACGCGTTAGGATTTCTTTCTATCTGTAAGAAACGAGGAACATAATCAACTAACCTGAAACTTGAATCCACCTGATTTTCAACGGTTTTTGCCCTTTTTAAGAGAAACCTATAAACCGCAAAGCATCTTTACCATGGGAAAAGAGCGCTCCTGAACATGAATTGCCAGAAATGCGGACAAGAAACCCTCATGCCATTCCAATGTCCCTACTGCGGCGGACAATTCTGCAGCCAACACCGCCTCCCCGAAAACCACTCTTGCCCTCAGATCGGGCTGGCACACGCGCAGAGACAAGAAACTGTCGCCGAAGTTTTCGCGCCCAAAAAGAACTCGTACGAGTTCTCGATTAGTTTTGGTCAGCCTCGCAATGTGAAACGTCATGTTTACATGAGCATAACTGAGCTTAAACATTTGATTCCTGCTGCGTTGCTTATAATCGGTATAGGTTTCTCCATCGTGTTCTATAACAATTTCTTCAGCGACAATTACTTTGCGAATTTAGGCTGGGGTTGGACTGAAATGTCGGTTTTCGCAGTTCTGCTTATGACCTCTTTTCTAATCCATGAAATGGCTCACAAAGTGATTGCTCAACGCAACGGATTGTGGGCGGAATTTCGGTTAACAACCTGGGGTGCCGTAATCACCTTAATTTCAGTTTTTACGCCTCTTCGGCTCATTTCACCTGGAGCAGTCATGATTGCTGGACCTGCAAGAAGAGAAGAAATAGGCAGAATATCTATTGCCGGACCAGCCATAAACTTGGCAATTTCGCTGGTTTCATTAACTGCGGCTAGTCTCACTCTTTCGCTTCCTTACTATGTGTTGTTTCTGTGGATTGCTTCTTTCAACGCTTTCATTGCTGTCTTCAACTTGATTCCATTCGGTATTCTGGACGGCTTTAAAATCTTTAGCTGGAACAAAACAGTTTGGGCTGTGGCGTTTGCAGCAAGTGCTGCATTAACCATCTATACTTACTTCTTGGTCTAAGATTAAATAATTCTTCTAAGTCCTAAACCAAAATCTTAGAAGCCTAATCTTATCTGCAATCTCTTCAAAAGATGAAAAGAAGAAAAACTGAAAGCCAGAAAGAAATGTTTAGATGAGTTCGATTGTGACGTGAACTTCTTCTGGAACGCGTATGCGCATGATTCGTCTCATGACACGTTCTTCGCTGTCTATATCGATTAAGCGTTTGTGGATGCGCATTTCCCATCTGTCCCAAGTTGCGGTGCCTTCGCCTGATGGACCCTTGAGAACTGGAACGCGGAGGCGTTTAGTGGGCAGAGGTACTGGACCGTTAATTTTGACGCCTGTTTTCTGGGCGATACTGCTCAGTTCTTCACATACTTCTTCAAGTTTTCCGTAATCGGTGCTTGTTAAGCGGATTCGTGCTTTTCTGACCATTCGAGTTTCAATCCTAGTTTATTGCCCTTTTCACAGGTTTGGACAACTTAGAGATTTAAGCCGCACATAAAAACCTATCGACCCCTGTCTTAAACTTTACTTGACGTCCAAGAACAAAGGGCGCCTGCAGATTGTTGCGCCCTTTTCTTTTGGGAATCATTTGGTTGCGTTTTTTGTTGCTGCAAGAGGGCTGAAAACCCGAAAAGAACCATTTTTTACGCAAACATGAGCTAGTCATTTGTCATTTTTTCAGGTAAATTATGATAAAATGCGCTGTTGCCGCTGGCTAAACCTTAAATGGGAGAATTGCTGCTCTATGTGAAATAAGCTCGGACCATCATGGGCAAAGTTGTGCGTGCAATGCTGGGTCGGCATGGGGGATGCTGTTCAGCCGGAACATTTCTGTTTGATCGCTTAGAAATAATTCCCGATGTTTTAGTTGAACAATTACAGGTTAATTGCCTCGATAGCCTTAAATATATTCGAAGTAACAGCCATTGTTATGAACAGGTGGAAAGAGCTGCGGGAAAAAATAGGAAATCTGTTCAAACATTTTATAGTGGAGGTATGACAGGGTGATAGTTGAATCGATAATCGCTTTTGTCCTGATTCTGACAGCAGCATCAGTGGTCTATCTACTGGGTCGAAGAGTAGCGCCTAAACCCGCCCAAACAGACTCTCAACGGTCAGCTTACGCCTGCGGAGAAAACGTAACGTTCCACGGACCACAAATCAACGTTTCACTATTCAAATACCTAATTTACTTTGTAATCTTTGACTCGTCAGTGTTGTTACTTGCTTATGCTTCTTTTACTTTAGCTAGCGCAAACCCGCTTTTCTTGATTCTTTACCTGGGCATAATTCTTGCCGCAGGTCTAGTACTTTTGGAAGGAGGAGGCAAAGAACAATGACAAACACAACAACATGGGCACGAGTAAAGTCCCCATGGGTTTTGCACTTTAACTCAGGCGCCTGCAACGGATGCGACATCGAAATAGTCGCCTTGCTAACGCCAAAATACGACGTTGAACGCTTCGGCGTAAAACTCGAACCCTCACCAAGACACGCTGATGTCCTCCTGGTCACAGGATGTGTCACACAGCAATGTGCCGAACGGCTAAAACGTATTTATGATCAGATGCCACAACCCAAGTTCGTCGTAGCCATCGGAGCCTGCGCCTGCAGCGGCGGAGTTTTCGATGGAAACTATAACGTGGTTGGCGGTGTAGACAAAGTAATTCCAGTCACAGCTTATATTCCTGGGTGTCCGCCGCGTCCAGAAGCAATCTTGGACGGGGTTGTTAAGCTTCTCAACGCTTTGAATCCGCCTAAACAGAAGAAGCAGAAACAGCTTGAACCGCCTAAAGAAACTAAACCAGTGGTTTCAGAACCAGAAGTTATTGTGCCTTCGCAAGAGGCTAAACCTGTAATAGAGGAGACAAAAACAAATGTCAAACAGTAAAATAGATATCGTTAGCATAGTTGAATCCAAACTTAAAGACAAGGTCCAAATTCAACTAGGTCAACTCGGCAATGCTGCCGTCAACACCAGCAACGGCTTACACCGAGATGTCGTCAAAGTTATGTTGGAAGCAGACGAGAAAACCGCCATCGTTGCCATAACAGGGCTAGACCTCGGAGCAAACTTAGGTTTATTGTATCACCTGCGCACTTCAAACGCTTTCATAACAATACGCGCTGAAGTACCCAAAGATAACCCGAAAATCCAAACAATCGTAGACCTCATCCCAGGCGCCGCCTTTAGTGAATTAGAAGTGGCAGACCTTTTGGGCGTTGTCTTCGAAGGCAACCCGAGCTCGGGGCACTTCCTTTTGTCTGAACAGTGGCCAGAAGGCATCTTCCCCTTGCGCAAAGACGTCAAAGCCAACGAAGTAAAACTGAACCCGCCGCCCCCAGAAGGTGCCAGAACGCCAGAAATCGGGCGACAAGTCAAAATCATCATCGGACCCCAACACCCAGCGCTGTTGGAGCCAGAAAAATTCGCAGTGACTGTTGACGGCGAAATCGTGACTAAAGTTGAACCACGTCTCGGCTATGTGCATCGAGGCATAGAGAAAGCTTCCGAGAGTAGAACTTACCTGCAGGATGTTTATTTGGTTGAACGTATCTGCGGCATCTGCAACGCATGCCACGCTTACGGTTTCGTGGGCACAGTGGAGAAAATCCTAAAGACCGATGTTCCGCCAAGAGCCAAATACCTGCGCGTTGTAACCTTGGAGCTTAACAGGTTGCATAGCCACCTTTTGACCTTGGGACATGCAGGTTTGGAGATCGGCTACGAAACATTATTCCAGTATTTCTGGAGAGACCGCGAACCCATCATGGACTTAATCGAGTTAACCAGCGGCAACCGCGTTTACTCCTCACTCATGACCGTAGGCGGAGTAAGACGAGACATAAGAGACACAGACATCCCTAGAATTAAGACCACACTTGAAGAATTACGCAAGAAATTGCCGTTCTATCGCCAAATCTACACTAACGAAGCTTCCATAAAAGCGCGCATGCAAAACGTTGGCGTACTTTCCAGATCAGACGCCATCAAACTGGGTATGGTAGGTCCAGTAGCTCGGGCATCAGGTTACGACATCGATGTGCGCAAAGACGAACCCTATGAGGCATACGGAGAGATTCCATTCAAAGAAATAGTTTACACCGAAGGCGATACATGGGCACGAATGAACGTACGCATGGATGAAGTTGAAGAAAGCATAAACATAATCGACTACGCTCTCGACCACTTGCCAACTGGTCCGTTCCGAATTGACGCACCCCGAAACGTGCCAATAGGCGAAGCCGTATGCCGACTCGAAGCGCCCCGAGGCGAACTTTTCTATTACATTAAGAGCAACGGCACAGCAAACCCCGACCGTGTGAAGGTACGCACCCCAACATTTGCTAACCTGCCCTCATTCCTGAAAACAGCAATAGGCGAAAGTATTGCGGACGTTCCACCTAACTTCGTCAGCTTAGACCCATGCTTCTCATGCACAGACCGGTGACCATTAAATGATTGACTTCACCCTAATCTTCCGAATACTAGTCTTCCCAGGCTTCACCTTCATCCTGCTGTTGACCCTGTTCTGTGATTGGGTGGAGCGCAAAATCGAGGCTCGGATACAAAACCGTGTCGGTCCCTTAGTTGCAGGTCCAGCAGGAATTCTTCAGCCGTTAGCTGATCTCATAAAGCTGCTAACAAAAGAGGACATTGAGCCAAGAGACGCAAAGAAGACCGTTTTCAAGATAGCGCCCATCTTGGCCTTCGCTTTCATGGTTTTCGCCTTATGCTTCGTACCCATTGATGGGGCAAGCGTTCTTTCAACGACCGGTTTTAACGGTGATTTGATCGTTATCTTAACTTTCTCCACTATTGCGAGTTTTCTGTTGTTTCTTTCAGGATGGGCATCCTGCAACCCCTACGGCACCATCAGTTCCGCAAGAGTGTTAACTCAGTTTCTTGGCTACGATATCCCGCTTTTCCTCTTTGCACTAACACCCGCCTTCATAGCCGGAACCCTAAGCATATTCAAAATAGCCTCAATCCAAACAATTCCCTTCATCATTCTGGCACCATGGGCTTTCGTGTTATTCATCATAACTATGCAAGCCGAACTAGAGAAGGACCCCTTCGACGTTCCAGACGCAGAAAGCGAATTGGTCGGCGGATTAGAAACAGAGTTCACAGGCGCCAAACTTGCCTTCCTTCATTTGACACGTGATGTACAAATTGTCTTCGGATCTGCATTAGTTGTTGAGTTGTTCCTTGGAGGACCTTATGGACCAGTGTTCTTTGGTTTGCCAGCGTTCTGGTATACTCTATGGTTCGTGCTAAAGCTGCTGGCGGTCGTGGTGCTGACTGAGTACATAACAACTCTCTTCGCAAGACTCCGAATCGATCAAGTGCTTTCCGCTAACTGGAAGATAGTTTTACCCGCTTCAATCTTGTCGCTGATGTTGACTGTTGCTTTGGTAACTTGGGTTTATCCTTTGGTGGTGCTGTAAAATGACGGAAAAGAAGCGGAAAAAATCACGCATATCTCCAATGTTTAGGAGAACCATATCTCACATCTTCACCAAACCAGCCACAACAAAGTATCCCTTCGTGAAACCCAAACTTCCAGAAGACTTCCGAGGTGAAACGCAGTATCAAGTCAACGCTTGCAACGTCATCGAACTCGGAAGCACCGATTCGCTGACTTTAGATGTACGGTCAATTGTCGGTGTGAATTGCAGTGTATGTGTCCGAGATTGCCCCGCGAAAGCGATTGAAATCGTTGAGGTTGACGGTAAACGGCGTCCTCAATTCAATTTTGACCGGTGCGTCTTCTGCTATCAATGCGTGGAAAGCTGCCCAAGAAAAGCAATTACATCATCCGGATTATACGAGTTAGCAACGACAGACAAGAAATCTCTGATTAAGAAACCCAACCCCAACGCCACGGAGGATACTAAGTAATGATTCTTGAAATTCTCTCACTAGGCTTAATCGTTTCGGCCTGTTTAGCCTTGTTCCTTGACGAAGTAATCTATTCTGTTGCAGCTTTAGCAGGCACCTTTCTTTTCACCGCACTACTTTATGTTATAAACGGCGCTGTTTTTTCAGCTATCTTTCAATTCGCAGTCGGCGTTGGTACATTGGCTATCTTGTTCCTTTCTGGCGAAATGCTTAGTGACAAGCCTTTGAAGAAAACTTCACCCCAAAAGATGGGTGCTCTTTTAGGAATGGGCGTGGTTTTGTCGTTGCCCGCAATTTTCCTTTCAGTTTCGGGTGCTGCAGGCACTTATTCTGAAGCCTCTTTTGGGGATGCCTTATGGAACCTGAGAGGTACGGATGTGGTTTTGGAAGCTCTGGTTATTTTGACGGTGGCGGTAGGTATTGCCATCGTTTTGTACGAGAAAAGGAACGGTGGCAAATAATGGACTTCGTTATTCTTTCACTGGTGATGCTGGCACTCGGCGTCTACGGCTTATTAACTAACAGGCAACTGTTGAAAGTTTTCATCTCAGTAGAGTTAATCGCAACAGCCGCGACGATAAATTTCGTCATGCTAGCCTCCTCTCTTGGCGTTGGTTTAGGGCAGGCTTTCCTGATTTTGGCGTTCTCCACCGACACGGCAGTCAGCGCGGTGATTTTGGCACTGCTGGTTATTGTTTCTAAGAAGTATGGAACAAGTGACATCAGTAAAATCATAAAGTCAGAAGAAGAAAAAAGCGAAACCGAGGCTGAATCATAATGGCACTTGAAGAAATTTCGGCATGGCTAGTTTGGGTACTTCCACTCGTTGCAAGCTTGTTCGTTCCTCTGGTCGCAAAGAAAGGCGACAAAATCCGAAACTACTACGTCATCGCTGTCGCAATCGTAACAGCCGCCCTAGCGTTTTCCCTTGTGCCCAGCGTTTGGTTTGGCAATGGTCAACCGACGAGCTATCAGATTAGCTGGATTCCTGGCATCAACAACATCAATGCAGGTGTTTACATCGATCCATTATCAGTTTTGTTTACTTGCTTAGTGGCTTTCTTCGGCTTAATCATCGCAATTTACTCTTGGGGTTATATGCGTGGCGAAGAAGGATTAACCCGATACTACTTTTTGATTCTTCTCTTCATCGGTTCAATGATTGGGCTGGTAATCTGCGATAACATGCTTCAGATGTTCATATTCTGGGAAATGGTAGGACTGTGCTCCTATGCCCTGATTTCTTTCTGGTACAAACGCCCAGAATCAATTAACGCCGGCATCAAAGTATTCATCATGACCCGCATCGGCGACATTTGCCTGCTCGCCGCCATCGCTATCCTGTTTGCAGGCCCAATAATCAATGGACAAGGTCCCCTCTACACATTTGGTTTCCGAGAAGTAATAGCTGCCTTAACAACTGCCGCTGCTACCCCTGGAGCCCTAAACACGGGACTCTTGGTTATTGTGTTCTTCTTGGTTTTAGGCGGAGCCATCTCAAAGTCTGCCCAGCTCCCCTTATTCACCTGGTTATACAGCGCAATGGAAGCGCCAACCTCTGTTAGCGCTCTCTTACACGCTGCAACAATGGTCAAAGCAGGTGTTTACCTTTTGGCAAGATTCATCCTAATCGCATCAGCAGCAGCACCTCTGATAATTGCACTTCAACCATTATGGTTCCCAATCGTCGCTTGGATAGGCGTCTTAACTGCATTAGTCGGCGCCACATTGGCTATAACTACCACCGACATCAAAGGAGTCCTCGCATATTCAACAGTTAGCCAAATTGGCTTCATGATGGCTGGGTTAGGCTCAGCCGTTTCAGGCGCTGCATCCATCGGCTGGTTCGCAAGTCTCTTCCACATGGTGAGCCATGCTTTCTTCGAAGGCCTTGGATTCCTCCTTGCAGGCGGCATCATCCATGTGCTGGGCACTCGGGATATGCGTCTAATGGGCGGCTTGAGAAAAGCAATGCCAGTAAGCTTCATTTTGATGGGCATAATGGTGATAACGACCAGCGGTTTGCCTCCGTTTGCCGCATTCTTCAGTAAAGGCTTGGTTATCTCAAGCGTTACCGAAGCTAGCACGATACAAGCAATAATTCTCTACGCCACAGCCGCAATCACTTTCGCTTACTGCATTCGAATGTTCACTTTGGTTTTCATGGGCAAGGAATCCGAACATCTGCAGAAACAACACATACATGAGTCACCGAAAGTTATGCTGATTCCCGCCGCTGTACTTGCAGCCTTATGCATTGCTTGGGGCTTATCGCTGCCCGGCGTCTTGGATTTCATGTCAAAATCAACAATAACGGCGAATCTAACAAACCTAAACATCTCAATATTGAGTTCATTCACCGACTTGGAAACCCCAATCTTCCTAGCAATCCTAGTACCAACGGGGTTGCTCGTCTACTATAGCTACTACAAGAATTTCCAGGCAGCAAGAAACGTAGGCGGCGGCAAAAACCCAATCGCAACAATGCTAAACCACGCATACTTCTTTGACGATGCTTACATCGCTTTCGCCAAAGGACTAGCCAAGGTTTCACGCGGTCTAGAACACATGGAAGACGGGATCACCCGGAGCATAAACTACTTGGGCGCCAGCACAATGCGGGCTGCCCTGAAAGCAAGGAAGGCGCCATCTGGATCGGTGCAGAACTACATTGCAGCTGCGGTGCTTGGCTTCGTGTTAATAATTATATTGATAATCTTGACGGTAGGAGTGTAACAAAATGTACCAATTACTCGCAGTCTTTGCGATTCCCGCCATAAGCATACCCTTCGTGTACTTTACTGGAAAGAAATCGCCCAAAGCAGCAGCCATCTTTGTAGCACTAATTGCGCTGGTAAACATAGCGTTGGTCGCCAGCACTATCTCAACCGTTCTTAACGATCCCACTCACCAGTACGTTGAATCGTACAAATGGATTCCCACATTGAATAACACGAATTTTACGCTTTTCACGGACGGCATCAGCATATCCATCGCCATAGTCAGCCTCATCCTCATCGCGGTGGCTGCTTTGTTCTCGGTGAATTACATGGCTGGCAAAAAACACTTGCCGGTCTATTACGCGCTGTTATGCCTGCTTTCAGTTGGCTTAGTTGGCGTATTCTTAACTTCCAATCTAATACTGTTTTATTTCTGCTGGGAGCTCATGCTTATCCCCGCTTACTTCATACTAGGCGAATGGGGCTACCGGGATTCCTACAAATCCGCCTTCAAATTCTTCATATTCACTCACGCAGGCGCAGTTTTCGTACTTTTGGGCATCGGAGCAACATATTATGTAACTGGACAAACCGACATGTTTGCCGCACAAGGTCTTTTGGTTGCCACCCCTGAAATAGCCAAATGGATCCTCGTCGCCATGACCGCGGGATTCGCCGTCAAAATGGCAGTTGTTCCCGTCCACATGTGGCTCCCCGACGCACACGGCGAGGCACCAGCCCCAATGTCCGCGCTCCTAAGCGGGGTCATAATCAGCGCAGGAGCTTACGCAATACTGAGGCTTTCGTTCGGCATGGTTTTTCCAGCCGTTGGATTGACTTTCGGTACCGATTTCGTACACGCATTAGCAATCTTTGGAATAATCTCCGCTTTCCTTGGATCAATGGTTGCGATGGTCTCAACCGACATTAAACGGCTCATCGCATACTCGAGCATCGCTCACATGGGTTACATAATGTTTGGGCTCTCCCTCTTCCCAGCAAACGCAGCAGCTGGAGCGACTGTGATTCTCGTCTCAACCTCCGCGATAACTGGAACGGTCCTACACATTGTCAGTCACGCTCTTAGCAAGGGGCTTCTTTTCCTTACTGCAGGTGGAGTAATGCATCAAACAGAGAAACGGGACATCCGCAAAATGGGTGGGTTGGCAAGTAAGATGCCGTGGACGGCTGTTTCCTCAACCATTGCTGCCTTAAGCATCGCTGGAGCGCCACCGTTCGCTTGCTTCATCAGCGAGTTTCTCATATTCGTCGGCGCCTTCCAAGTACTGCAAGGCGACTCATTTTACATAATACCTACTGCCCTAATGCTCATAGCTACGGTCCTCTCCCTTGCCTACATGCTGAGATTTATCTCGAACGTTTTCTTTGGACAAGCCAAAGAGGAGGAAGCAACAGTTGAAGGCGCTGATGGTAAAGAAGAAAAGCACGGTTTCGAAGTCCCCAACTACATGAAACTGTCATTCGTAATCTTGGCAGTTCTAATTGTGCTGGTTGGGATTTACCCGACGTTCTTCATTAATCTGATTCAAACAGTGAGGTTTGGTTAGGTGACAATGATGGTTCAAATCATAGACGTAATATTACCGATAGTTACACTGGTCATCGCAGCGTTGCTGACTATTCCAGTCTTTAGGCAAATACGAAAAGCAACCCACAAAACCGCATTAACTCTGGGCTGGTTCATAGCCATCTTCGCAATCGCCGCTATTACGGTGGCGCATTTAGCGTCCAACTTTTATAGCGCAGGTTCAACCACCCAATACCTGACCTTAAGTGGACACGCAACCTCAACCGCTTTCAATACCTCCTTCCTGGTAGACACTATCTCCGTTTATAT
>JADGNF010000032.1 GCA_017883615.1 Candidatus Bathyarchaeota archaeon | reverse complement strand
GAAATGCGGGTTAGATGTTTGAAAGTTCTTTAAGAAGGGCGATTATTTTACAGGGATATTGAGGAAAAAGAAGTTGAGTTACAAAGACCGCATGCACCCCAAAGTCAGCAACGCCGAAATAGAAGTCTTCAAAGCCCTAAGCGCTCAAGGACTAACGGGCGGCATGATTACCCAACAGCCGATTGTCCTCAAATCGACTATTCCGGATTTTTGCTGGACAAACAAAAGAAAAATCGTCTACCTCGACGGCAACAAAGTCCACACGAAAGACAAAGCACAACAACGAGACGCAGAGATTGATGAGTTGCTGGAACTTCAAGGCTGGGATGTGCTTAGAATTCCCTATGATCCGCCATTGACAGAGAAGTCTCTTCAGGAAATCATGGTTACGATAAGAAAGTTTCTATGCATCATCGATGATGAGTAACGGTATTAAATCATTTTTTCTTAATTTGTAAAACAACGATTTGAATGAAAATTCAAGCTAGACTGGCGCGACAAACAGCAGCAGTGAAGATTGCTATAGAATCAAATTAAAGGAAAGTAACAGAAAGTAATCAATTGCTTTCCTAAATGTGGTTGGGTCTTCACAATCACACAACTTTAAACCCCGAGTTTCGATTAGATTTTTGGGTGCTGCTTATGGAAAAATCAGTGGAATCTAGACAGAAATATCTTGTCCTCATTAAATTGAACCCCTCTAAAACCGAGGCGTTCCTCAACTCGCTGATGAGGATTTCTGAGATGCCATCTGAAGGGGTAAGGCTCAACGCCACTTACAACGTTTTTGGAGAATGGGACTTCGCGGTCTGGTTCGAAGCTACTAATAACGACTCCGCGGTACATTTCGTCGGGGAAAAAATCCGCGGTATCGAAGGCGTTGTTGAAACCATAACGATGCCAGCGACTCCAATTAAAGAATACCACATGTAAATTGGACAAACGCCAACTTTTCTTTTTGTTATCCTAAGTGTTTTTGGGAAAGAAAAATTAGCACCCTCGGGGCACTAAACGGTTGGATTTGATCCTGTGAAAGAGAGCAGCCAAACCGCTAAACCTTGCTTAATCTCCTATAGCGTTCTCAAAGATGAACTAACCAAACTTAAAACCGAAGGAAAATTAAACGTAGACGTTGTTTTCGTATCCAAAAACTTCCATGTGGATTATTCTCTTCTAGAGAAGAACCTCCGTAAAACCATAGAACGAACCCTCCCAAAACACAATGAGAAACCCAGTCTAGTTTATGGAGACTTATGCTTGGGACCTAACGGCGAAATGAAACAGCTCGCACAAGAATACGGCATGGTCAAAGTTGACGCCTTAAACTGCATCGACTGCCTACTTGGCGGACACGGTAAAATAGAGGAAGCCGACCCAAACCACGAATTCATGTTCTTTGATCCCGGTATGATAGATTTCTTCCTTGATGCACAAAAGAAACTCATACAGGAAGGAATGACAGATGAAGCATTGAAGAACATGTCCAGCGGAATAAAAGGGATCATACTCCTTGATACGTTGGGAAACGCCGAAAAATGTAAAGCAGAAATCGAAAAACTTGGCATTGGGCTTCAAGTTTTGGAAACCAAAGAAATCGGAGTAGGCAACCTCAAATGTGTGGTTACCCAAGCAATTCAGCGGAACAAAAAGAAAACAGTATAGACCATAACGTCTAACCATAGAAAACCAACTGAAACAATAACTTAACTTACATTTTTTGGTGCCTCAACTAAAAACTATTTAGAAAAAGACAAAATTAAAAAGCCACTTGTTAACCAAGGCAATGCGTTGAGTAACATGAAAAACGAGGAATTCATCGACTTCAGAAGCGACACCGTAACCAAACCGACCCCAGAAATGCTCGAAGCCATCAAACATGCAAAACTTGGAGACGACGTTTACTGCGAAGATCCAACTGTCAACGAGTTGCAGGAAATGGCCGCGGAGAAAATGGGGAAGGAAGCTGCCCTGCTCGTGACAAGCGGAACCCAAGCCAACTTGGTGTCGCTTATGACTAACTGCAACAGGGGGCAACTTGTGTTTTTGGAGTCGG
Source organism: Candidatus Bathyarchaeota archaeon (assembly GCA_017883615.1). GTDB lineage: Archaea > Thermoproteota > Bathyarchaeia > Bathyarchaeales > Bathycorpusculaceae > JADGNF01. The sequence goes on along the minus strand of JADGNF010000032.1, from coordinate 13,748 downwards.
AATCGCACATTTACTGGTACGAGGTTGGAGGCATATCCGCAGTTGCAAGCGTGTTACCATGGCCTATAAAGAGCTTCGACGGCACAATTAGCCCCGATCAACTGGAAGCGGCGATTAGACCCAAAAATATCCATTTCCCAGAACCCGCACTCATCTGCGTCGAAGACACGCATAACAGGTACGGCGGAATCATCACAACGCCAAAGCAACTGGCCGCTTTAAGCGAGGCGGCCAAAAATCATTCTTTGAAATTGTATATAGATGGAGCAAGAATATTCAACGCCGCCGTCGGCTTGAACGTTGACGTGAGAGAATTCACCAAACATGTGGATAACCTCATGTTCTGCCTCTCCAAAGGCTTAAGCTGCCCAATCGGCTCGCTACTTGTGGGAACCACAGAATTCATCGAAAAAGCAAGAAAAAATAGGAAGATCTTGGGTGGTGGAATGCGCCAAGCAGGCATCATCGCAGCACCCGGAATCGTCGCCTTACAGAAAATGGTTCACCGCCTAAAAGAGGACCACGAAAACGCTTGGTTAATCGCCGAAAAAGTCGCTAAAATCCCAGGAATCAAGCTTGATTTGGCCAGGGTCCAAACCAACATAGTCGCCTTCGACATAGAAAACACCGGAGCCACCGACGATTTATTCCTCGCTAAACTAAAAGAAGACGGCATTTTAGCGTTAGCCCAATCCAACCACAGAATACGCCTTGTCACGCATTACGGCATAACCAAAAAAGACTCCCAAAAAACCGCTGCAGCAATCGAAGCCATTCTGGAGAAACTAACAGCAAAATAGACAGTAGGGAATGGTAATGCCAAATCAGATCTTTTACATGTTGGATATGTTTGCCCAAGAAAAATACGCGGGAAACCAACTTGCAGTAATAGTTAACTCGGGGAAGCTGTCAAGCAGGAAAATGCAACGGATTGCCAACGAGATGCACTTTTCAGAAACCACCTTCGTCCTCTCTGACCTGCAACGCAACGGCGGATACGACGTTCGAATTTTCACACCAACATCCGAAGTGCCATTCGCGGGACACCCAACTTTGGGAACCGCTTACATAATCAAACAGTTTATAAATCAAGAAAAAACCGATAAAATTATGCTCAACCTGAAAGTTGGGCAAATAACCGTAACCTTCGAGAAAAACCCAAACGGTGAAGAGCTTGTATGGATGACGCAGGCACCACCGACTTTTGGCCAAACGTTTTCAGTAGCCCAATTTGCTCAGATACTACGAATAAAAGTATCTGATTTTGAAAGCAAGTACCCTATTCAAGAGGTTTCTACCGGGTTGCAATTCATTATTGTTCCGCTCAAGACGTTGGATGCGGTTAAGCGTGCGCAAGTTAACTTCGATTTGCAGATTAAGCTCGAAAAGGAAAATCCTTCGGGGATTCTGGTTTTCTGTCCCCAAACTTGCAATCGTGAAAACGATTTGCATGTACGTGTGTTCGTTGACGCATTTGGGATTCCTGAAGACCCAACTACGGGATCAGGTAACGGATGCCTTGCGGCTTACATGTCAAGGCACATGTACTTCGGCAGTCCTGAAGTGGACGTTAAGGTCGAGCAAGGCTACGAAATCGCCCGACCGTCGCTACTGCATCTTAAAGTTAAGTGCGAAGAAGGAAAGAGTCAAGTCAAAGTCGGCGGAAGAGTTTTCCTGGTTGCCAAAGGCAGACTCAAGTAGCTAAAGCAGAGAATATTTCAATCAGTTTTGTAGGTAATGATCCTGTTTTCTTTTGTTAAGATCCAAAGAAGGGGCAATAGTTCGATATTGTTATAAGAATAATTCAAAGAAGAAATTACAAGCGAGACCAAGAATGCAGTCAAAATCAGCGACAATAATGAATGTGTTCGGTGAGGAAGCGTGAGGCGAGTTAATGCCATAACCTTCCTTAACTATTTCGTTTCCGGAGCCGTTACTCTGCTGATTCCACTGTTACTCTTGGCACGAAACGTGAACGTCGCTGACATTGGAATCGTGTTATCTGTATTACCTCTGGTTTTTTTGTTTGCCCGTCTCTTATTCGCAGCCATAGCTGACTACGTAGGTTGGTCCCACGTTTTTCTGCTCATTAATTGGCCTGCAACCTTTGCTTCCGTAGTTATCTACTACTTCGCCTCGTCCTTACCCATTTTCATAGTTGGAAAACTCGTCGAGGGACTGCGTGAATCATCCTATTGGGCAGTTAGCCGAACCGCCATTTTTCACTTGTCACCTAATAAGGCAGGGAGCGAAGCAACAAAGAACAATGCCATTATCTGGTTGGCAACAGCTGTTGGCGCGGTAGTGGCTGGAGCAGGAATATTCTACATAGGATTCTCTTCAACTTTAGGCATATTGGTTCTTGCCTCTTTGCTTGTGGGGATTCCAGCCGTGTTGATTTGGAGAAGCAGTAAGAAAATCCGGATGCCTAAAACTCAAAGCCTTTTCGCTGCCCTTAATCCACGAGGCAGGTCCAGAACGTTTTGGTTGGTTTCGATAGCTTTAATGTTTAACAGTTTCGCCATTTATCCGCTAATAACTCTCCTGCTTCCAGTCTTCATGGCTCAGCAACTTGGCTACAGTTACATCGCAATCGGGGTCCTTTTCATGCTCTATAATATCGTATCCGCCACCGCCACCTTTCTCAGCTTAAAAAGGCCTTTGAGCTTAACCAGGGCTGTAACCTTGACGGCTGCAAGCGTTATAGCATCAGTTTTTTTGGCTGGTTCAGGACTTTTTTTCCCGGCTTTCCTTATGACATTAGCCTTTGTACGAGGTTACGGAATCGGCTTTTTTGAACACGCAGTAGTCAAGGTTGCTAAGGACAGCAAAAACATGTCCGTTGACATAGGTCTGCTCCACGCACCCATGAGGCTCGCGGAGTTCTCTTCTGTCTTGGCTGCGGGCTTTTTGGCTCAAGCAACAGGTTACGCCCCAGTCTTTATAGCAACAGGAGCATGTTTTGGCGTTTTTGTTTTTCTATCTCTCCGTGCAATCAGATATCAGTCTACATCACTAAAGCCGTCTTTTGCGAAGCTTTAAATAGAAAACAGAATCACAGTTATTTTTAGGGGAAAAAATTGGAAAAAGTTTTTCAGAGCATCCTCATGCCAGTTGACGGCTCCCCACAGTCAAAAAATGCTCAGGGAATGGCAGTCTTCATATCCAAACTATTCAAGTCTCAAGTCACAGTTATGCATGTTGTTTCTATTGATCTGCCAGTTCTTGCGGGCAAAACTTACTCTTCAAGGGAAGATTTCGTGCCAGTAAATGCTGCTACGTACCAATTTCCCCGAACCATAGGCATCACCAGACCCCGGGAAAACGTTTATCCCAACGAAGTCATCAACGAACTAACCGAGCGTTTCAGAGAAGATGGACAAACAGTACTTGCCGAAAGCGCCGCCATGTTCACCGCAGAAGGCATAATGGTTAAACAGAAACTTGTGGAAACAACCAATACAGCAGAAACTGTAATTGAAGAAGCAGAACGTGGACACTACGATCTCGTAATAGTTGGGAACAGCGGCAACGTAGACGACGAACTTGACTTTCACCTTGGCAGCGTAGCAAAAAAAGTGGCCTTAAGCGTTAAAACACCCATTCTGGTTAATAGAGAAAAGCGGGAAATCAAGAAGATCCTGATTCCCGTTGACGGTTCTCCCAAAGATGGAATAGCTCTGCAACAAGCCAGCGTTATAGCCAAAGCGACTGGATCCAAAACAATTCTACTGCATGTCCAAGAAACATCACTCCTAAAGCTGAGACCAGAAATAAACCAAATCGGCATCCAGATCCTCGAACACGCCTCGAAAATGCTTCAAGGAATATCAATTGAGCAGAAATTGGCTTCAGGCGACCCAGCAAACGTTATCATTAAAACAGCAAAACAAGTCAATGTTGACCTTATCGTGATGAACGGCGGCGGCCTTGGAGCATTCAAAAGACTGTTTCTGGGAAGTGTAACCGACCACGTGCTGCACCACGCAACTTCCCCAGTATTGATAATAAAATGAAAAAATAAAGGTCGCGTTTTAAACAAGATCCGCGTTATAGAAGTTAGGCAAATTTGATAGAAATATAAATGAATAAGCAAAAGAAGAATTGAAGAATATGACGCACTTGTCATTGCGCAGTTGGCTGATTTGGCTTCTGAAGGCAAATGCGGTTGTTTGGGCAATTAATGCTGTGTTGCTTGCCATTCTGATTTTTTCAGGCACTAGTTTGTCGAGTCTTGTCTTTTCTGGCTATTTCTCCAAAATAACGCTGATTGAGACAGGCGTGATTTTTGTGGTAGCCGGCGCGATTGCGTATTCAGGTTCTGTTTTGCCCAGCAAAGCCAAGGAATATGTCCTCAAGTCTGAGGAGAAGTGGTCGATGGAAAAACTCAGGAAAGGCGAAAAGATTGCAAATAAGTTCATTGTGTTGGCTGGATTTCTTTTTCTTGTTTCGCTGATAATTTCGATTTTTGGATTTTAGATAGACAAAAAAAGGAAAAAAGGAGAAAGACTATTTCTTTCTTCTCATAGCCAATGCGATAGCCGCAATCACTATTATGACGACGATTACAGCTACGGCTACGTATACAAGGGTGTAGTCGGTTCCCGGTGGTGGCGTTGATGTCGGTTCAGGTGTTGGTGTAGCAGCGTTTATGGTGAAACTTTGTAGATACGTGTACGCTGGTGTTCCCGTTGAGTTGTCAAAGAGATAGTAGTAGTATGTTCCAGGAGCGCTTGGGGTGACGGAGAAGCTCCAAGTTCCATCTGTGGCTGTCGTGATTTGTGATATCTCTTGCAACGAAGTCGGGTAAGTCGCATTGTCTGTTGTAACCTGCAAATCTACGGCGTAAGTATCCTTAACCGTTCCATTTTCGTACTTCAGGGTTCCAGAAAGGTTGACAACATTGGAGGCTCCTGGTGGGGTGTATCCTGCCAATTGTAGGTAGTGTCTAGCTTGGGCGAGATCGTAAGGTCTGGCTGTTATCGCACTGTCGTAGTATGGCTGTGTGGGTAGCATCGCGGTTGCACCAGGCGTTCCGAAACCACCAAGCAGGTTGCTTATGATTTGGGTTCGCGGAATTGCGTAATCGAAGGCGATGCGAATGTCTCTGGCTGCTTCGGCTGCTCGCGAGGGGTCAGATTGTCCAAGTGGAGTAGCAGTGCCTGTTCCGAATACTGGGTGGCGCATGTTATATCCGAATTCTTGTCTGCCCACGCCTTGCAAGTTGATTACTTTGCCCCATGACGCATCGACGCTAGGGATGTCAGTCTGCATTTGATAGTTGTAGTCAAGCATGTCGACTTCGCCATTTTTCAAGGCTGCTAAAGCTGCGGTTTTGTCAGCGATGAACCGGATGTAGTAGTCTTTGGTCTGGAATAATCCTGCACTCTTGAGGGCGGTAGCGTTCCAGTAGTGGTCGTTTCGCACAAGGTGTACAACTTGCCCTGTTACGTCATAGCTGTCTTTCTGCCACATGTATGGTCCTGTGCCAACTGGACCGTAGTAAGTTGTGCCTTTGATTGTCATGGATCCTTGGCCTGTGTTGAAGCATGAAGTGGACCAGTCAACTGGGGCGATTTGTTCGAAGATGTGCATTGGGATAATATTGTTTGCAAAGCCAAGCAAGTAAGGTTCGAAGTAGCCGTATGGTTTTCCGCCTGCCAAGACAGGAAGGTTCGCTACTATTGTGTTTTTGTCAGTGGCTGTAATGTTGCCGACTCTGTTTCCAGTACCTAAATTGACTGAAGTGCCGTTGGAGTAAGTGAATTTGACGTTGTCGCCGTACACGCCTTGGTAGTAGCCTGCGAATTGGGTGCCAGTTTTTTCGTTCATTAAAGCCCATAAGGAGAATACAACGTCATCTGCTGTGAAAGGTACGCCATCATGCCATGTCACGCCTTGTCTGCAATTGAACGTCCATGTGGTACCGTTGTTGCTTGGAGCCCAAGAAGTCAGCAGTGCCGGCGTTTCCAAGTCACTAAGACCATTGAGTGTTGGCCATGCTTCAGCTAACCCGTCGAATATCGGAGCGTTAACGATCGTATCGTACCAACCGTTAGCTTCAGGCGGGTTAAGCGCGTCTATTTCACCTGTTGAGCAGTAGACGATTTGTGTCTTGCCGTCGTCCCGTTTCAGCAGTTGCGGGTAGGGTTGTGCGTTGAAGTAAAGCCAACCTTCACCGCCTGTTGGGGGTGTGTACAGGTTACCTATGTGTGGGCTAACTACAACTGGAGCCTGCTGGTATACTATCATCGAAGCAGGAATCTCGTTGTAGTAGAGTTGCTGCCATTGAGTTAGAGCGTCTTGCTTTTCGGTGTTGTTTGTGGATGTGATGAAGGTGTCAAGCAAAGTGTTGGATTGAACGTTGTCCCATAGGTAATAGTTTTGTCCGGACGGGGCAAAAAACGCTGGGTCTCCTCCATAGAAATTCTGTCGCGGTTCAGTTGCCAGACCAGATGTCCATCCTAAGGCTAAAACGTCGTATCCACCTTGATCGAAGGTTTTGCCAACGAACTCAGGGTTCGGATACATAACACGTTCGTTCACGTTCGTCCAGCCTAGATAGACAACTTTAGCGTCAATGCCCAGTTGCTGCAAATTGCTCGCAAAGAGCTGGGACCACTCACGCCTCAGAAGGTTTGCATTGCCAGGAGCGATAATAGTCACCTTAAACAGAGAGTTGCTTTGTGCATTGACTGTTGCTAGCGGTGCCATCAGTGAAGTAGCTAATGCCACTATAAGGATTGTTGTCAAAATTTTTCTGTCAATACTCATTTTTTATCCTCCTAAACTCCCTAGCTCTTTTTTTAGAGCTAATTCTATATTAAACTTGTCATAGAAACCCAATTCTATTAAAAAGACAAATTTTTGCCGCCCATTCTGGTTAAGTTCAAAAAACCTTAAGTACAAAAGTACGGATTAAGACACAGGGTCCAAAGGTGACATAGTAGTTTGTTAAAACGATTGAGGTCAGTTTTCGAAAGCGCTATGTTCAGGTATATTGTGCGAAGACTTTTGTACATGATCCCCGTAGCGATTGGAATCTCAATAATAGCTTTCTTAACCATGTACGCAGCTGGTGACCCAATCGCACTTATTAAAGCTGGAAAACCAAACATCAACGAGGCGACTCTCAGCGGCTTAAGAACATACTACGGTTTGGATAAGCCGATACCCCTCCAATACGTGAATTGGCTTATGAATATTCTACAGCTAAATTTTGGCAAGTCCCTTTATGGCGGCTTGCCCGTGAACCAAATCATCGGCCCAAGAATCTGGCCAACCATAGAGTTACAAATTGTGTCACTCCTCATCGCTTTTGCGGTTTCAATCCCGATTGCCGTACAATCCGCAAGAAAACCTTATTCAAAACAGGATGTCGCTGTAACGTCATTCTCGCTTTTTGGGGTTTCAATGCCGACTTTCTGGTTTGGGCTTATATTAATTATCGTGTTTTCGTTTACACTTGGGTGGTTTCCCTCGGCAGGCTCTCAAGGTGTTGCTGGATTTGTTTGGTGGGGAAACTCCTTCTTCGACCAAATAGCGCACTTGATTTTGCCGGTAGCTGTTCTAGTCTATGTTTCATTAGCTCAAAATATACGTCTAATTAGAGCAAATATGTTAGAGGTCCTTAGATCAGATTACATTCTTGCAGCTAGAGCAAGTGGATTGAGTGAAAGAAAAGTTGTCTATAGCTATGCACTTAGAAACGCGATAACTCCGGCAATAACTTTCCTTGGAATTGCACTCGGCGGCATGATTGCGGGTGCTCCCATGACTGAGTATGTGTTCAGCTGGCCGGGTCTAGGGCGGCAGTACGTGACTTCAACTTTGAACCTTGACTTCCCAACTATCATGGGAATAACGATGATAATCACTGTAATGACTCTAATAGCGAATCTCATCATGGATGTTCTTTACGTTTACATCGATCCTCGTGTCAGGATTAGGTAGGGTTATGCCATGAATCTAGAAAATGAAAAACCTAATGGGGGAGGCAAACGAAGATCAGCAAGTCAGTGGGCTGTTGCTTGGCGACGGTTTAGGAGAAATAAGGCAGGCGTCGCTGGATTAGTAATTGTGCTCGCTGTGGTTTTTATAGGAATTTTCGGGGACTTTATCGCACCGTATCCAGCGTACCCCGCCAATGGTGCGTTCGGACCGTTCTACAAGGGCGACGTTCGAACCGCTCCGAACTCGCACTATCTCATGGGCACGGACGTTTTGGGAACAGATGTTTTCAGCGATATACTACACGGAACAAAATTTGCCCTTTACGTTGGAGTTGTAGTAACGATAATCACGATGGCTATAGCGATACTCGTGGGAGCTGTGGCGGGGTATTTCGGGTCATGGGTTGACAATGTCCTGATGAGGATAACTGAAGTATTTCTCGTGTTTCCTTCACTCTTGTTCATCCTGATTTTTGTAAGGGTTTTTACGTTAGGCGGTGGAGCAGGTAGTTCATTCAATTTTCTCGGAATAAGCGTTCCATTCGGCTTGACAATTGTGGTTGTGGTGTTAGCAATATTTAATTGGCCAGGAGATGCCAGAATGATTAGAGGCGAATTCTTGAGGGTTAGGGAACTTGAATTCGTCGAGGCAGAAAAAGCATTGGGCGCAGGTAACAGGAGAATAATTTTTAGACATATTTTGCCCAATATTCTTTCATCGATTATTGTTGTTGCAAGTTTGACAATTGCGTATGCTATTCTTCTGGAAGCTGGCGTAAGTTTTTTGGGCTTCGGAGACGTAAGCACTATGACATGGGGACAGATATTGGAGAACAACTTCTCAGACATGAGAATAGTCTGGTGGGCCGAAGTGTTCCCAGGTCTTGCAATTCTCATAACCGTTTTCGGCTTTAACCTCTTAGGAGACGGACTATCAGACGCGCTAAATCCAAGGCTCAGAGACTAATGGAGAAACATAAAATGACTGAAACGCTGCTCAAAGTTGAAGGACTAAAAACGTACTTTTACACCGAAGCGGGAATCGTAAAAGCCGTCGACGGCGTATCCTTCGACGTAAGGAAAGGGGAAACTTTAGGTCTCGTAGGCGAATCCGGCTCAGGAAAAACAGTCACATCACTTTCAGTTCTCAGGATAGTCCCCAAACCTGGGCGGATAGTGGAAGGAAAAATCGAGCTCAAAGGTGAAAACCTGCTGGCAAAAAGTGAGAAAGAAATGCAATCGATTCGAGGCAGGGAAATAGCTATGATTTTCCAGGACCCGTCTTCGTCCTTAGTTCCCGTTTACACTGTAGAGACACAACTTAGAGACGTGTTGTCTGCTCATGAGAAAATATCTAAAGATGATGCCCACAAAAAAATTCTTGACCTCATGAACCTGGTGGGTATTCCAGAAGCTGAAATTCGAATGAGGGAGTTTCCGCATCAGTTCAGCGGAGGAATGAAACAACGAGTTGCGATTGCACGTGCGCTTGCTCTGGAACCTGAGCTTCTGTTTGCAGATGAACCGACAACGGCACTGGATGTGACAATTCAGGCGCAGGTTCTGGATTTGCTTGAGGACTTGAAGAAAAAAATGGGCATGTCTTTGGTGATGATTACCCATGATATGGGCATAATAGCGAAGATGACTAGCCGTGTGGTTGTTATGTATGCGGGTAACGTTGCTGAAATAGCTAAGACTGACGATTTGTACTACCGCCCGAGGCACCCGTACACGGCTTTGCTACTTGCCGCTGTCCCAAGACTTGATCGAAAGAAAACTTTAAGCATAATTCCAGGAAACATACCAAACTTGATTGAGCCGCCTTCAGGATGCCGTTTCCACCCGCGATGCGAATTCGCCACAAAGAAATGCGAAGAAGCGCCGCCAGTGTTGGAGGAGGTGGAGCCTGATCATTTTGTTGCCTGCTACGAATGGAAGAACATTACGCTCAAGGGAGAGACGGGTAAAAATGACTGAGGAAAACTTCTTACAAGTCAAGAACTTGGTCAAATACTTCCCCATATATTCGCGGGGAGTGCTTACTAAGAAGCAGGTAGGTCAAGTTCACGCAGTCGATGGAGTCAGCTTCAACATCAACAAACAAGAAACGTTTGCTTTGGTTGGGGAAAGCGGATGCGGCAAAACAACCACCGCTCGGGTTATTCTGAATTTGATTGAGCCCACTTCAGGCGAAGTTCTCCTTGACGGGGAAAACATATTTGAAAAGTTCAAGGGCTCCGACAAAAAGGAGAAACTGAAGCTCCGAAGAAAGATGCAGATGATCTTCCAAAATCCCTATGGTTCGCTTGACCCAAGAATGACGATCTGCGATATAATTTCTGAGCCACTCGTGATCCACAAGCACGTTGCAAAAGAGTGCCGCTGCGAACGAGTCTACGAACTTCTCAAACTTGTAGGGCTAGAAGAGTATCATGCTGAGAGATACCCCCACGAATTCAGCGGCGGACAAAGGCAAAGAATCTGCATAGCCCGAGCCCTCGCAGTCGAACCCGAATTCATAGTCGCGGATGAACCTGTTTCGTCGCTGGATGTTTCCATCCGGGCACAGATTCTGAATCTGCTCGCCGACTTGCAGAAGTCCATGGGCTTGTCCTTCTTGTATATATCTCATGATTTGAGCTCAGTTAGGCAGATTAGCCAACGGGTTGCCGTTATGTATCTGGGCGAAATAGTGGAGTTAGCTGAAACTGACGAATTATTCGATAACCCGCTTCACCCCTACACTCAAGCCTTAATCGAAGCCGTACCCATTCCTGACCCTAAAACGAAAAACGTAAAAGCCCGCTTGAGAGGAGAAGTTCCGAGTCCCATTAATCCGCCTCTCGGCTGCCGTTTTAATCCAAGGTGTACCCATGCAACAGCGGCCTGCAGAGAAAAAAAACCTGAACTATTTGAGGTCGACAAGGGTCATTTCTTAGCGTGCGCTCAACCCGGTCAAGCATGACCTTCGTTTATCGGAAGCTCTGTCAGCAACCGCTCAGGCTACTTTAGGTGCCTGTTCTTCAGGCATCTTGGTGTTTCTAAAGTAACGCCAGAAAATCACATTAGACACTGTATAGAGCAAACCAGCTAAGAAGAACGGCAACGCAAGAAAGCCCATACCCATCAAGTAAGCACCAATTAGCGTGCTCAACGCGTTGGGAAGCCTCCATAACGCGGCATTTACGCCTGAAGCAGCTCCACGTACATCTTCATCAACTAAACCCATAATCATTGACTGAGAGAGAGGGTTTACCATGTTCATAAGAAAAGCTCGGACAGTATAGATTGAACTTGCAACCGCGAAACTCGAGGAAAGAGGGGTTGCAATCATGAATATGGTGGAAACCGCCTGGGTGACCACGATAGCTTTGACTAAACCAATCTTTTTGGCCAGCATAGGCGCTGCCAGCGTCGCGAAACCAATGAAAAGACTAGTCACACCAAGAATAGGTCCGCTCACGGCGTCTGAAATGCCATACTGCAACTCGAACCACTTCGTCATCAACGGCACGACCATGCCGGCGCCGAAAGCGATTACTGCACTGGTCAAAACGTATTTTGCCAAAGTCCTTTGTGACTGCTTGTGAGCCTGTTTTTCTTGAAGAGTTGTTTCAGATTTGGGCTTTTTCCGCTTTGACTCAGTTACTTTTCTCAAGATAACCGTTGAAACGAGACTCAAGGCAGCAAGAATCACGAAGAGCAACGCGTGGCTATTCTTGTTGCTTAACCCCAACATTTCGAAAACTACGACTCCAGGAATCGCCAAACTTCCTATGCCGTACGCGATGCTTTGCGCAAACCCGAAAAGAGAAAAAACGCTGTTCCGTTGCGGTCCCTCAGCCTTGTCGGCAAGAAGAGCTCCGCTTGAAGCGGAAAATGCAGCCTCAGAAATACCCTCAAAAACTGCTGCTACCAAAAGCAACGCAGGATTTGTAGTCAATGCGAAAAGCGCTATGATTAAGCCAGCGATTATGTTGCCTGCTATGAGCATTTTCTTTCGGCCATAACGGTCAGCTGCTATTCCAAAGGGGACGCTTGCGGCAAAAGTCGATATGCCCATTACGGTTACTACGAGCCCCATAAACTCGATTGATAACCCTTGGACGGTCGTGAGAAAGTAGGATATGTCCGTGTAAAACATACCGTAAGCTACCGCTGGCAAAACCGATTGATAAATCAGGTATCTTGCTTCGGGAGAGATTCCTCGGTAGCTACTAAACATTTTAACCGTCCATTTCAGGCTAAATTAGAGCTTGCGTTCTTTGGGATTGAGGATGTTTTTGTATAGAATGTGTTTAAGTTTTTCGTCAAAACCTGAGAAGGCAAATGTTTACTAATAAAAAAGCCGCCAACAAACCTTGTGCTTCTATATGTCTAAAAAATTGTTGACGAGTTCTTTGTCCCCGTGAACTAAAAACTATCGTTCCATCCCAGTTGGCAAAAAAATGACTTCGAAAAAAAGAAAAAGATGTATAAAAAAACTGATCGGGGTTTTTACTTCCACTCGTAAATGGTGATGTTGAAAGCCATCCACATGGGGTCAGCCGATTCGAAAGTTACGATCGCAATGATGTCGTTAAGCCACATCAGTTTCTCAGACATCGACATGAAACTCCAGAGGCCCACGCTGGTTGGTTTTGCGCCCGGCGCCATCTTCATCAGATCCATGCCTTTCACTACGCCCATGTCGCCAGTTGCTGTCATGAACATGCCTTGGTCTTTTGCAGCAGAGAGACCTTTTGGCGGCATCATGCTTTTAGCGGTCACGTTGAGCATAAGGTCTGTACCTTTAGCTTTGCCCATGCCTTTCAATTGAGCGGACCAAGCATACATCGAGTTTATTCCTTCCATGTTGATGGATTTTATATAGCTGGGTCCTTCGCTTTTGCCTTTTCCTTCAAATAGTTTTTCACCTAAAACCATAATTTTCACCTTATTAAAAGCGGGAAACTTAGTTTTTAAGTGCTTGTGGCTGCGTATCTGATACAACAAGTGACGAAAAAGTTGCAGAAGGGAATTGGCGCCAGGAGGGGGATTTGAACCCCCGAGGCCCGAAGACCACAAGCTATTCGGTGCTAGCTGGATAGCTAAGTCATTTCCAGACTTGCTCCCTACCAGGCTAGGATACCCCGGCGCAATGTTTCTTGATATTGATGTTTGGCGGTTTTATTATAGTTTCGCAACGCCACATAAACCTTTACAAAAAAAGTCTGAATAGACAGGCATCGGGGGTCTTATAAACTGGAAATGCCTAATCAAGGGTGAGGATTAGAGTGAAGCCGAAGTTCGTGTCTGTTTGGCTGGATGAGTTAAGCACAGTTGAAGCGAAGCAAGCCGCCGATGCTGGAATCGTTGTGATTTTTCCCGTGGGAAGTGTCGAGGAACATGGCAAGCATTTGCCCCTTTGCACCGACAGTATCCAATCCGAGTACATCGCCGTGGAAGTTGCCACGAAAACCGGCTGCCTTATCGCCCCGCCGTTTAGGCAGGGCATCTGCAACGCGGGGCACAATTTCCCCGGAACCATGTCCATAGAGTTTGAAACCCTCCGCGCTGTCGCCAGAGATGTCCTCTCGGAACTTGCTCGCAATGGGTTTAACCGAGTTATCGTATTGACGGGTCACGCGGGTTCCTCGCACATGACATCACTTAAGTTGGCAGCCCAGGAAATAGTGCAAAAAGAGACGAGTAGCAATAGGAAAACGCGAATCATGGTTCTCTCAGACTATGACTTCGCCGACGAACTCAAAGAAAAACTGGATTTCCCCAAAGAAGACGGGCATGCAGGAG
>JADGNF010000002.1 GCA_017883615.1 Candidatus Bathyarchaeota archaeon | reverse complement strand
GCTGACAAAGTGTAACCTTGGGTCAGGAAGTTGCTTCCAACGTTCACAACAAAAATGAACATCGCCAAAAAGGCTGCGCCTCGGAGGCTGCGAAGCCACTGTTTCTGGACTTTTGCCAGCAGCACGAACGGGAGCTGCATGGCGAAAAGGATCAGGAGCGGGATGATTTGGCTAAACAGGATGGCTGCTATGAATACTGCGATGACATAGACGAATTTCATGCGGGGGTCCAAGTTGTGGATGGGTGAGGAGACTTTGCGGAACTTTAACCCGTCAAAGACGCTTCCGCCTAACCGTTTGCTCATTGCGACGTCTCCAACATTTTAAGCAGTAGCCGCTTTGCTTCGTAAAGGTCGATGACGTTTTTTGGCAGCCCAGGCAGGTTCAGGTAAGTGAAAACTTGGGCGACTTGAGGTAACACTATTGAGCTTTGTTCCAGCATCTGAGGGTCGGTGAGGATGTTTTTGCCCTCGCCGTCCGCTATGATTTTGCCTTCCCGCATGAGAACCACACGCGGGTTGCATTCTGCTACAAACTCCACATCGTGTGTAACTACGACGATAGTCTTTCCCTGTGTCTGTAACTGCATGATAAATTGGCGCAAGTTCTCTTTCTGCTGATGGTCCTGCCCGATTGTGGGTTCATCCAAAACCAACACCTTTGGGTCCCAAGATAGGACCGAAGCGAGGGCAACGCGTTTGCGTTCTCCACCGCTAAGCATAAACGGCGACGTCTTCCGATACTGAGTCAACCCTAACAGGTTAACTGCCCACGTAATGCGATCTTCGATGACAGCCGGTTCGTACCCGAAGTTTTTAAGGGCAAAAGCGATTTCTTCTTCAACGGTTTCGCTGAAGAGCTGATGGTCAGGATTCTGGAAAACGAAACCCACGGTTTTAGCGAGGGCAGCGACGCTGGTTTTGGTTGTTTCTACGTCGTCTATTAGGACTCTGCCGCTGCTGGGTTTGAGAAGACCGTTGAAATGCTTGACAAGCGTGGTTTTTCCGGCGCCATTTTGTCCCATAACCGCCACGAATTCCCCGTCTTTGACGGTTAGGGAGACGCCTTTGAGTGCTTCCACCCCGCTTGCATAAGCATAATGGATGTTTTCGACTGTGAGCATTAGTGCTTCATTACCTCCAGAAGCATCTTGGCGAGTTCATCAGATGATAGCGGGGTTACAGTGCCCAGGTTTGCTCCGTCTTTATTGAGCATTTCATAGAGCAGGGTTGCCTTGGGGATGCCTACGCCGATTAGGCGGGTTTCTTCGTTGCTTAGGATTCTACGGGTTTCGCCGTCGAAGCGGACTTTGCCTTGGTCCATGATTATGATGTGGTTTGCGTACTTAGCCGTCAGGTCCAGACGATGTTCAACGAGGATAACGGTTAAACCCAGGTTCTTGTTGAGCTCGTGGATGACGTCGAATATTTTTTGTGCACTTAGCGGGTCGAGGAAGCTGGTTGGTTCGTCGAGAACTATGATTTCGGGTTGCATGGCGAGGACGGCGGCTATGGCTACCCGTTGCTGTTGGCCTCCAGACATTTCATGCGGGGAGCGGTCACGTAAGTCAGAAATGCCTGTTAAGTTCAGAGCCCAATCGACACGTTTGCGCATCTCGTCGCGTGGATAACCCAGATTCTCCAATCCAAAAGCCACGTCTTTTTCCACACTTAACGCAAATAGCTGGTTTTCTGGGTTCTGGAAAACCAGACCCACATGCCTCGCCATTTCGTAGGTGGGATGCTTGGCGGCGTCCAACCCGGCGACAGTGATTTCGCCTTTGAGCTCGCCTTGATAAAATTGTGGGATTAATCCGTTGAATGTTCGGCACAGGGTTGTTTTTCCGCAGCCGCTTGGACCCGTGATGAGGACGAATTCGCCTTTCTCCACTTTTATGGAGACATCGCTGATTGACGGCTTCGTCGCGCCAGGGTACGAGTAGGTTAGGCTTTTGGTTTCGATGAGTGCCATCCTTTTATGCCTGCCTGAAATAGGCACGCGGATGCATCATTTAAGAGTAACTACTCAGGCTTAGCCAAGTTTTCCTTCAAGAGTCGCAGGCAACGCTTTAATCCGGCTTTTATGTCGCCTTTGCCGTTGACGCCTGCCGCCATCGCGTGCCCACCGCCCTGACCCTGTAACGCTTCACCTAACGGCTTTGCAATATCTCTGCCAAGGTGGACACCCGTTTTTTCCGTGAATTCGCGGGTGCATCGGAGGCTTAGTTCTATGCCGTCGCCTTTTTCGCCTGCAACAGCCGCCATGTGTGCCCCCAAATCAACCAATGCCCGCGCCGCGGAGGCTTCAAAAGCGCTAACATGGCTAAAAGCCAATATCCAGTTGTCTACCCGAACAATCTTGGCTCTCCGGCAGGCTTTGACTCTCGCGACGCGCTCCGAAAAATCCATGGGTAATGCAAGCATCGAGAGAGCTTCCTGAGCGTTTACACCGCTATCTACCAGGTCCGCAACAGCTTTAAATGTGGCAGAACTCGCCAAAACGAAGTGGCGCGTATCAAACGCCATTCCCAGAAAGAGCGCTTTTGCCTCGTTGGGTTCAGGTTTGAGGTTTTGTTCCTTGTAAAAGCCATAAACGATGTCACATGTGCTTGAGGCTTCCTCGATGGTTATGCAGAGTTTGCAGAGGGCTTGGGTTTCAGGATGCGCAATGTGGTGGTCTATGACGATTATGGGTGCTTTTGTTTTGGTGACCCTCTCCGCTAAATCATCGAGCTGTTGAATCGTGTTGGTGTCGAGCATGATGATAGCTTGGGCCTTCTCTACGTTTGGCTGCAAGTTCACAGTGATAGGTATGTATCGAAACAGATTTTTGGTAAGCTTGCTCACGCCCTGCCCCGTGCCAATCTCAACGTTGAGCTTAGGACGAATTTTCTTAAGTAACCCCAAAAAAGCATACGCACTGCATACCGCGTCGGGGTCACTGTTATGGTGACATACCAAAAGAACGTTAACAGCGCCTGTTTGGTCTAAGAGTTTGACTACTTCGTTGAAGGACATAGCTTTCTCAATTCTTTTTCTATAGCATCAAACGCGGCTTTCACAGCTTCCTGAACCAGTTCCTTCTCGCTCAAGCCTTTCGTCTCAGGCATTAAAACCAAATCCACCTCAACAGTAAACGAAACAGGTTTGCCGCCTTCAGCCTCAATAATGACAGTTAGGTCTTCGACAAGTTTTTGGCTAATTTTGGAAAAAACATGTTTTCTGACGGCGTTCTCAGCTGCCTGACTGACCGCTTCGATTTGCTCGTCGGTCAATTCAGGTATGCCAATATCCACCAGATTTCTTCACCAGCGTGCTTAGGACGATGGTGCTTGTGGTTGAGAAGCGGGGTTAAGGTCAGCTTGAAGTTGCGTCTGTAAATCTTTAAGTTGGCTACGCATGCGTTCTTCTTGTCTGGCAAGGACGGTTTGTCTTGTGGCAAGTAGGTCCTTGCGTTCTGTGAGTTCAGCGCTCACTTTTGCTTTCTCGGCTTTTACGAGAAGGCTGCCTGCGGTCTTGTAGATTACTGCGTCGTCTGCGGTTTTGCCTAGTTCCGTGAGGGTTTGGTCGATTTCGGATGCTTCCATGTCTACCTGCTGTTTCTGTTGTAGAATGGTTTGGAGGGTTTGCTGAAGTTGCTGGAGCCTCATGAGGCGTTCTTGAACTTGCTGGGGTAACTTGGATAGTTCGTCACTCATAACAATTCCTTACTTATGAACAGAGAAAAACACGCCCAATTAAATAAGCATTATCCATTAGAATAAAGGTTCAGGACTAACGAGCGGGTCGACCTAACTAAGTAAATATTACAATTACTTGCGCAAAATTCAGAAATCATTTTGACAAAAAAATTGATAGATGCTATAAAAACCTGGTGAGAACGGGATATAGCTTTTTCAAAGTAATGAAGTGTCAAAAGAAACATCCAAAAACTAACACACCTTAACCAAACCCCAAAACGTATGTACAATTGTATATGCAAAATGTATATGCAAAGCCTATCTCCTCTCCCAGTTGCGCACGCACACCCAGCAGGTTGTTGAATGAACCCACTCTTCCACTTCTACAAAAAACCCAAAAACCAACCCAAACCAAAAACGCAACCCAAAAAACGGCTTCATAGAAGTAGTAATTTGCAAAAACACCCACTACTGCTTCTATCAAAAAATAACCCTAACCAACACAATAATTAAGCCGTTCAACGAGACTTCATCTAACCTATTTAAAAGGAAAGGTTTTTAGTGTGGCTTACCCATGAGAATTGGCGAATAGCGAAAAGGTACAAAAAGAGGTATAAATTATGTCCGTATTTGCAGCACCAGGAGCATACGATCGTGCAATTACCGTTTTCAGCCCAGATGGTAGACTCTTCCAAGTCGAATACGCCATGGAACTCGTCAACCGGGGAGCAACCATACTTGGCATCATATGCGCAGAAGGAGTGGTCCTTGGCGCAGAAGAATCAATCGAACCCCTAGAAGAAGCAGGATACAGCTGGAAAATCTTCCGCGTCGACGAACACATCGGCGCAGCCATAGTCGGCTTATCCAGCGATGCACGCATCCTAATCGATCAAGCACGCGTCTACGCCCAAAGCAACAAACTAACCTACGACGAACCCATAGACACCGAAGTCGTCACCAAACGTATCTGCGACATCCAACAAATGTACACCCAACACGCAGGAGTCAGACCTTTCGGAGTAAGCCTAATCTTTGGCGGCGTCGACAAAACCGGACCACGAGTTTTTGGCACCCACCCAAGCGGCACATACCGAGGCTACAAAGCAACAGCCCTAGGCGCAGGACGCGAAACCGTCCTTGGCATATTCAAAGACGAATACAAAGAAAACCTTAGCCTAGAAGAAACCAAAAAACTCACCGTGAAATGCCTAGTCAAAGCCCTCGAAGCAAGACAACTGCCGCCAAGAATAAAAATCGCAGTAATCTCAACCGAAACCAAAAAACTCGAAATGCTCCCAGACGACGCTGTGGACGAATACGTAAAACAGTTCAGCTCAGCAAAGTGAATCCCTAATGAGCGAAAAGTTCACCATCGCACGTTACACAAAAGACAATGAACATTTCGAAGTTCTAGTAAAACCAAACAAAGCCCTAGACTACCGTAACGGCAAAATCGCCGGGATAACCGAAGTCCTAGCAGCAGAAACAATATTTGCAGACGCCAACAAAGGCACCCGCGTCAAAGACGACGACCTCAAAAAAGCTTTCGGAACAACCGACCCGCTCAAAATCGCCGACGTCATAATCAAGAAAGGACAACTGCAACTCACTACCGAACAACGCCGCAAGATGGTGGAAGATAAACACAAACAAATCGTCGACTACATCAGCCGTCAAGCGGTTGACCCCAAAACCAACCTACCACATCCACCCATGCGCATCGAAAACGCCATGGAACAAATCCGCTTTCCAATTGATCCATACAAAAGCGTGGAAGAACAAGCCCGAGACATAATTAGACTCCTCAGGCCTATTCTGCCATTAAAGGTAGAGCAAATCTCAGTCGGCGTACACATACCCGCGCAATACGCCCAACGCGCTTATGGCTCAGTTAAAACTTATGGCGCAATCAAACGCGAAGAATGGCGCAACGACGGTTCCTGGTACGGCGTCTTGGAAATGCCTGCTGGCTCTTACGCTTCATTCCTCAACAAACTGGGTGAAGTAACCAAGGGCAGCGGAGAAGCAAAAACAATCTAACCAAAACCTTGAACTACAGATAATGGAGGAAAAAATGAATCATGCCAACATTCTTTGAAGCAAAGCAGCTTGTCACGCCTGGAGAACTCCTAGCAGAAGGCGAATATCAAGCTGGAGAAAACACATACGTCGAGGCAGGGAAAATATTTGCCTCACGAATCGGACTCGTAGACTTAGAAAACAAGAAAGTCAACGTCGTCGCCCTCAGAGCATTCTACGTTCCTAAACCCGGCGACATAGTTATCGGCTCAGTCATCGAAGTCGGATTCAACGGATGGACAATCGACATAAAAGCACCCTACACAGCAATGTTGCGGGCGTCAGATGTGCTTAGCAGACCTTTCAAACCCCAAAACGACGAACTTAGTCAAGTTCTCGATGCAGGAGACTTAATCGTTGCCAAGATTGCCTCATTCGACCGAGCACACGACCCACAACTCACCGTCGGAGAACCCGGCTTGGGCAAAATCACAAGAGGACAACTGATGCGTGTTATCCCAACCAAGATTCCGCGGGTCATCGGCAGAAAAGGCTCCATGATCAGCATGATTAAGACCGAGACAAACTGCCAAATCATCTTGGGCTTGAACGGCGTCATCTTAGTCACTGGCAAGAACCCGGCAGACGAAGAGCTTGCCATGAAAGCAATCAAGAAAATCGAAGACGAATCCCATACAACCGGTCTCACCGACCGCATCACACAGCTTCTGAAAGAAGCTAAAGCTAAACCGGAGGAAATTAAACAATGAGCGAAAAACATGAAAAATTAATCGACAAAAAAGGCATACGGCTCGACGGAAGAAAAGCCGACGAGTTGAGGTCCCTAAAACTTGAAGTAGGCGTCTTACCGAACGCTGACGGATCAGCCTACGTTGAACACGGCAAGAACAAGATTCTAGTCGGAGTGTTCGGACCTCGTGAAGTACACCCGAAGCACTTGATGAAAGCCGACCGAATGGTTCTCAAATGCCGTTATCACATGGCACCTTTCAGCGTGCCAGAACGCAAATCTCCCGCCCCATCACGCCGAGAAGTGGAACTCAGCAAAGTCATCAGGGAATCTCTCGAACCAGCATTGTTCCCAGAACTTTACCCACGCACAGGAATCGATGTGTATGTGGAGGTTTTGCAAGCTGACGGCGGAACCAGATGCGCTGCCATCACGGCTGCCGCTTTAGCCCTTGCTGATTCAGGCATACCCATGCGTGATCTTGTAGTCGCGTGTGCAGCAGGCAAAGTGGAAGACACAGTTGTATTGGACTTGTACGATGCCGAGGATAAACTTGGCGCCGCAGATGTCCCAGTCGCATATATGCCAAACTTGAATGCTGTTACTTTACTACAGATGGACGGTCAACTCTCACCTGAAGAATTCGAGAAAGCTTTGAACATGGCGATGGAAGGCTGCAAGAAGATTTACGCCCTTCAGAAGGAAGCCCTAAAGAACAAGTACATGACTACAAAAGTAGAAACCAAAGAGGAGACTGAAGAGTAATGTCAAGCCCAATAACTAAAGTTCGACAAAGACAAATCGCACAAACCATGGAAACTGGGAAACGCATGGACGGCAGAACATTAACTGACTACCGCGAATTCACAATCGAGCAAGGCGTCATCGAAAAAGCCGAAGGTTCAGCCAGAGTTTTCTTGGGCAAAACTCAGATCCTTGTCGGCATTAAAGTTGAAACCGGCGAACCATTCCCAGATACACCAAACGAAGGCGTCATGACCGTTAACGCAGAACTCGTACCACTAGCTTCACCCACTTATGAAACAGGACCACCAGACGAAACAAGCATCGAACTCGCACGCATAGTTGATCGAGGAATACGTGAATCAAAAGCCATAGACACCGAGAAGCTTTGCATTGAACCTGGCAAGAAAGTGTTCGTGGTCTTCGTAGACATCTACGTCCTTAACTACGATGGCAACCTGATTGATGCTGCCGCTTTAGCTGCCATGTCTGCTTTGATGAATACAAAGATGCCAAACTACGAGATTAAAGACGGCGAACTGAAACTCAAACAAGGCTACACTCAATTGCCAATGAAAAGCCATCCAGTTACAGTCACCATCGGAAAGATAGGCGAGAAACTCATTGTGGACGCTGCAATGGAGGAAGAGCAAGTGATTGACGCGAGACTCACCATGGCAATCAACGAAGAAGGCAACATATGCGCTATCCAGAAGGGCTTGTCAGGCTACTTTACTCCACAACAGTTAATAGAAGCCTCAAAGCTTGCAAGAGAAAAAGCAGATGAGCAACGCAAGAAACTTAAGTGGTGAAAATAGGTGCCAAGAACAAAGAAAGTTGGTCATACAGGCGGTTTAGGAGTACGATACGGTGGCACTGTCCGCAAACGATACATGGCAGTCA
Source organism: Candidatus Bathyarchaeota archaeon (assembly GCA_017883615.1). Taxonomy (GTDB): domain Archaea; phylum Thermoproteota; class Bathyarchaeia; order Bathyarchaeales; family Bathycorpusculaceae; genus JADGNF01. The sequence goes on along the minus strand of JADGNF010000002.1, from coordinate 30,223 downwards.
CTGCTGGCCTAAAAATTGCCCACCGATGCCCACAATGCGGGTTCGTAAAAGTGAAACGCAAGAGCGTTGGCGTGTGGCAATGCGGCAAATGTAACTACACCTTTGCGGGTGGAGCTTACATGCCTGCAACTAAGCTTGGCGTCGTCGCGAAGCGTGCTGCTAAAGGCGAAGTCGCAGCTGAAGCAGCCAAACCAGTTGAAGAAGAAAGCACATAAGCTTTTCTTTCTTTTATTTCCTTTTCTTTTCTGTTTTGCAATCTTTTTAGGTTAGTCATGCTTTTGCTTGCGTAAAGGGAGTCATATTTGTGAAGGCTAAGGCTACTGTTCGTTTGCCGATGAAATCTGAGAAACAGTTGGACGCTTTGATGAAAGCTTTGACTCCTGAAGTTCAAAGACAAATCGGCGCTCGCAGCAAAGTTACGTTATCGGGGGAAGAGCAGGTTTTGGTGCTTGGGGTTGAGGCGGAAGATACGGTGGCTTTGCGGGCAGCTTTGAATGCTTACTTAAGATGGGTGAGCTCGGCGTTAAACGTGCTTGAGGCGGTAACTCAAGAATCCTGAACACTTTCACTTTGCTTTATCAATTAACTTGGTTCTATTTCTATGGAAGTAAGTGCTTGTAATTGCAGGTTCACTCGTTGAAGCATCTTCGTTTGGCGATCGGCACCCGAGGGAGAAAGAGTTCTCGTATGGGGAAAATTGTCAATTTTGTTCTCGAAGAATTTTTGGAATGTAGACACATTGGGGGTCGGGTCCTAAAATATCTCCAGTGAGGTATAGGGCTGATGTTCGGCAGCCGCCGCAGATTTCCTTGTATTCGCAGATCCCGCATTTTCCCTTTAAGTTAGACTTGTCTCGGGCTTTTGCGAAGAATTCGCTGTTCTGCATGTTGTCCCAGATGCTTTGTATGCTCTGGGTTTTGACGTTGCCGAAGCGGTAGGCGTCGTTGTAGCTACAGGGAATAGCGTCACCGTTCTCGGCGATGCTCATGAATTTGCCAAAGAAGCATCGTCCCAGAAAGAAGTGGTTAAACCAATTGTCCCAATCCGCGATACCGCGCTGTTTGGCGACGCGTGCGAAGCTGGGGTAGTACACGTTGATGTCTGGTTTTCCTTTGTAGACGCCCCGAAGATCATAGAGTTTATTCCATGCCCACTCGTACTGAGTTGCGGAGGGGCGCGCTTTGCGGTTTGCTGCGTTGTTGCCGTACGGGATCATGCCATGGTAGATAACCCATCTGGCGCCGAATTGTTCAGCCAAGGACAGAATATCCACAAAGTCTTTCTCATTAACGTTCGTTAGAGACTCGCTCACGTTTGCAAGCGTATACACGAGGCAGTTAAGGAGTTTTTCTCGTGAGAGGTGCTCTATCGTTTTGACGGATGCAGCATATGCGCCTTTCCCCCTTATCGCGTCGTTTGTGGCTTCTCCACCGTCAATGCTGACCGAAACCTTAACCTCGTTTCTGACAATGGCGTCGAATGCTTTGTCATCGAGGAGGCGGCCGTCGGTGATGATGCTTGCGTTCATCCCTATTTTCCGAGCGTAACCAATTATTTCAAAAAGGTCTTTTCGCAGCAAGGCTTCCCCGCCCGTTATCCCAAAAAACGTGGCGCCAAACTCGTATGCTTGGTCAACAAGCTTCTTTGCAGCAACCGTGTCTATTTCGTCGGGAGCAGAGGGTTCTTTTGCTGACATGCAATGAGTACAGTTAAATTCGCATCCAAAAGTGCATCGCCAAGGAAGAATGTATAGAGGTCCCTTTCGTTGCATGTTTAAATCAAAACTTCAAATGTTATTTAACTCTTCACAAAAAGATGCCCAAATCTACCATGTATCTTGCTCAGATTTTCTTTATAGAAGCGATTGTTTTTTAACTAAAAATCACTATGAAACCAAGTTGTGGGAATCATGAAAACTGCGCTAATAGTATACTCTTCGAACACGGGCAATACCGAGAAGGTCGCGCAAGCCATCCGTTTAGGATTAGAGGAAGCGGGCTTGCAGGTCACGGTGAAGAAGCCCGAAACGGCTGGTGCCGTTGACTATTTCGATTACGACCTTGTCTGTGTGGGTTCGCCTTCAATCCAGTGGCATCCAACAACGAAGATGGATGACTTTCTTAAAGCCAAACTAGACGAACACCGCAAAAAGGGCAAAATTAAGCCTTCAGCTCCGAAGGTATCTGGCAAGAACGCTTTAGTCTTTGTAACGTATAGTGGACCCCACACTGGACTAAGCGAAGCCACGCCCGCTGGCAAATACATGACTCAGTTCTTTGAGCACTTAGGCTTCAACATAATGGACGAATGGTACATACTTAGCGAGTTCCGGGGCAACTTGGAAAATAATACCAAAGGCAGGATGGGCGACATCCGAGGAAAACCTAGTGCGAAAGACCTGGTTAAAATCAAGCAAGACGCCACAGCTTTAGTCGCAAAAATATAGTTTATTATTCGTTTTTGCTGAGGAACACAGGTTCGTCCTGTTTTTCTCTATCAACAACTAACCTGCCATCGGCGATGACTTTCTCAACCAAGTTTACGCTAAAACTGTAACCCAAAAACTTGTGGTTTGGTACATTCAAAACTGCGACATCCGCCTGCTTGCCCACTTCTAAGCTCCCCACTTCGTTTCCCCGGCAGATAGCGTGGGCAGCGTTGATTGTTGCAGCCGTGATGGCTTCGGCGGAGGTTAAGCGCATAAAATGGCAAGCCATCGCAATCGCCAACTGCATGTTTAATATCCAGTTGCCTGCGTTGAAATCTGTTCCCAAAGCAACAGCAACCCCAGAATCAATCATGAGCCTCGCGTCGGCGTACTTGTTCATCATCATGCTAAAGGTAGCTGCTGGGAGCAAAACCCCGACTACGCCTTTTTGTGCCATGGCTTTGATGCCCTCTGGCGATGAGAAATTCAAGTGGTCTGCGGAGGTTGCACTGATTTCTGCGGCGATTTCTGCGCCTCCCAATCTGTTTAGATGGTCTGCATGAATTTTTTGTTTCAGCCCCGCTTGTCGGCTGCCTTTTAGGATGCGTTTTGTCTGTTCCGTGTTGAATACTCCTCGGTCGCAGAAAACATCGCAGAACTCTGCAAGTCCCGCTTTAGCGATTTTAGGAATAGTCTCTTGAGTTATTATGTCAACATATTCGTCTGTGTTTTGTCTGTACTCGGTGGGAACTGCGTGGGCGCCCATAAAAGTTGGTACAACGTTAATGCTGTGCAGTTGGTTTATGCGTTTTGTGGCTTCCAAGATTTTGATTTCATCAGCTGTGTTTAAACCGTAACCGCTCTTTGTTTCCACGGTCGTTGTGCCATGAGATAGCATCGCATCGAGTCTTTCCAATCCGGTTTCTACTAACTTTTCGATACGAGCTCTGCGCGTTTCTCTTGTCGTTTTTAAGATGGCGTCGCCGCTGTTGAGGAGATCCATAAAAGACGCGCCTTCTACGTACATCTCGAATTCATCTTCGCGTGAACCTGCAAAAACCAGATGCGTGTGCGGATCCACAAATCCCGGCAGAACAGTTTTTCCCTTGGCGCTCAAAACGTAGTTGCCTCGGAACGCTTTGGTGATTTCTTGGGTTTTTCCTACAGCTACAATTTTGCCTTCCCTGATGGCTAAAGCTCCATCGCGGATGATTTCCAGTTCCCGCATTTGTCTGCCGGTTCGAGGTTTTTGGCTGCTACCGGCGATTGTGAGCATTTCTTCAGCGTTCACGATTAAGATGTCGGCGATTTCGCGTGTTTTGCCCTTTGAGGTTCGGTTACTCAACTTGATCAGCTTCTCCAAAAGGATTTTTGGAATTGAAGGTTTGTTGATGGGCCGATGAGGCTGTTGAACGTTGAGTTTGCTTTTCCCAAACTTTTAGCTCCTGGCAACGAACTCTCTGTCTATATCGTATAACCTAATATACGTTACCTAACGTCGGGACGACGATAGGCAAAACGTTTTTCGACCCTTTAAACTCTTAAATTCTCAATTGGCATCACAAACCTATAGAGGCAAACCCAGTGACTGGAATACCCAAGTTTGAAGCTCCAACCTGGAGCCAAATCTATACCCTTCTGCTTAATCTGAGCAGGGAAATCTGCGGAAGCGGCTTCAAACTCGACATAATAGTTGGCGTTTCGCGTGGAGGGTGGCTTCCAGCACGGGTTTTGTCGGACCTTCTTGAGAACTCGAACCTCGCCAACGTCAAGACAGAATGTTACACTGGGATAGCCGAGTCACGCGATCAGCCTAAGCTAACCCAATGCGTTTCTGTGGATGTTGCCGGCAAGAAAGTTCTGGTCGTGGATGAAATTGCCGATTCAGGAAAAAGCCTCCAACTTGTCGTTGCCCACCTTCTGGCGCAGGGCGCAAATGTGGTTAAAACAGCGACCTTGTATAGCAAACCCAAAAGCGCATTTATCCCTGACTTCTGCCCGAAGCAAACTGACTGTTGGGTTATTTTTCCGTGGGAAATCAAAGAAACCGTTCACGCCATCTATGAATCCCACAAAACCACTCCAGAGCAGGCGGAAAAAGAGTTTGCCGCGTTGCAAGAGGCTGGGGTTTCTAAACGGCTAATAACGCGGTTTCTGAGCGAGTTCTCGGAGGCGAAGACATGCTAAGACAGGTGGGAGAATTTGGGAAATGGATAGAAATCAATGGGTTTCGGGGCATCAAAATTGGGGACGCTAAAGCTCTCGCAGAAACAATCATCAAACAAATGCCACAAGGTGTCGAGGTTCAACTGTTCAATGCAGACTTGGTTGCAGGTTGGCAGCACCTTTACTTCGCGGCGATAAACGCTCTTTCCGCTTTCGAAACCAAGCGCAACATCTCCAAAAGCCTTGCAGTGGAAACGGCGCTTTATGCTTCGGCGCATAGACAAATAAAGAAAGCCATCGATCAAATAGGTTTAAAAACGGACTCGGAAAACGCCGGAGTGCTGGTTATTGGTGGAGATGGGGATTCGGTGAAATTGGGTTTTAAAGAGGTTTCTCGACTATTCGACTTAAACCCCGACGACACGGTTCTTGAATTGTCAGAGATTAAAATACTTAGAATAAAAAGTGAGTTTGATGTTTGCGACTCGGAACTCCAGACCGTATCTTCAAGGGGCAACCCCGATCAGGCTTTGGCGGACATAATAATTGAACGGGTTGCGTTATTGTCAACAAGGCTTTAGGTCAGAGCATTTTCTCTTTGAGCACTGAAATTATGTCGCTGGGCTTAAGAAGAGCAACTCCAGTGTACCCGCCCAAAACCTCGATGAGTAGGATTTTGTCGGGTTTTTCGAGATCAACTTTGTTCTTGACTTCGGTGGCGACAGCTTCAATGAGATCGCGGCTGTGGATTCCAGTGAAACGCTTCTCAACAGTGATGCGGAAAGACTCTTCCTCCCCGAGTTTAGAAGCAAGTTCCAACGCTGCTTCCTTAACCTCATCCAATTCCGTGTGTACAACCTTCTGGATGGGAATAATCCGAAGCGAATAACGGAACTCATAGGGCTTCTCGACCAAAAGAGCCTTGAATTTCTCCACGGCTTCCACTGGGTCCAACGTGGTTCTAGCTACGACTAAGCCGCGTATTCCGGTTTTGTCCGATTTCGGCTCCGGATCCCCTGCCTCTTTAAGGAGGAAAGCGAGTTCGTAGCACATTTGGCGTTCGTTTCCCCGCATGGTCGAAGCAAGCAGGTTAAAGTCTGACAGCAATTTTTAGGATCTCCATTAGGTGTGTGGCGCCGCTGTTTATTTCTGTTTGTTCCCTCTTTCTTTCTATTGCTCTACCGCGTCTACCCCTCTCTATTTGTAGGTTCAGTTTCTCAGAGAACGATAGGCCAACCAAGGCCTTGGGGTTAGTTGGTGCAAGACCTACCCCCTCCCTTATATTAAGGCGAAACCAAAAACGGCGCAGCGGTTTCTGAGTTGTGAACTTAGTTGGGTCAGTGTTGGTTTGGCTTGTTTTCATTGCCCCTATCGGGGCTCCGAGCCGTCGCCTCTCATCATTCCCATTAGAAGGGTTGAGGCGCACAAGATTTATCCATTTTGATTGAAGTGATTGACGTTTTGGAGAAAAACTGGTGCATAAACCCCTGCCTCTCACGGAGAGGATGGTTCTGAACTACGTCAGTTGACGTATGCGAATGTTTAAACCGCTCCGAGGCGAGGTGTCTTTTACCAGTCTATTTGTGAGGTGAAAAAACATGGTGTTTATTGAAGAAGATGAAGAATGGGAAGAAGGCGAAGAAGAAGAGTGGGAAGAAGAAGAATGGTAAACCCGCGTGGGTTCAGTGCCTTAACGTCTTTCTTTATTGATTTTCTTATACTTCTCTTTGGCCAAAAATTCTTCTCTGTTTTGCAGGTTATGATTTATAACCCCCGTTTTCCTTTCATATCCGCGAAGACCCATGACCCGCATCGCCGTAATGAACCACGACAAATGCAAACCCAAAAAATGCAACCAGATGTGCATAAAATTCTGCCCCATGGTTCGCAGCCGAATAGAAGCCATCCGATTCGAAGAAAACAAAATCGTTATATCTGAAAAACTGTGTAGCGGCTGTGGTATATGCGTCAAAAAATGCCCTTTCAAAGCTATCAGCATCGTCAACCTGCCAGATGAGCTGGAAAAGGATTGCAGCCACCGTTTCGGCGAAAACTCCTTCAAACTTTTCCGACTACCCATGCCTGCGCCAGGGACCGTACTTGGGCTTCTTGGTCAGAACGGGATAGGCAAAAGCACCACCCTAAAAGTGTTCTCAGGCGAAATCAAACCTAACCTAGGCAACTTCCAAAATCCGCCTGAATGGGATGCGATTATCCAGTTTTACCGTGGCTCTTCTTTGCAGGAGTACTTCCAGAAGATGAGCGTAGGCAACTTGAAAGTTAGCCACAAACCCCAGTATGTGGACCGCATCCCCAAAGCCATCCACGGCAAAGTGAGCGAAATATTGGAAAAAGTGGACCAGCGCAAAGTCCTCGACAAACTATCCGAGGAACTGGAACTTAAGAAAATCTGGGACCGCAATCTAGATATTCTCAGCGGAGGCGAACTGCAACGGGTCGCCGTAACGGCAGCGTTGTGCCGCGAAGCAGACGTTTACCTGTTCGATGAGCCTTCGAGCTACTTGGACGTGAAACAACGTTTGCAGGTGGCAAAAACCATCCGTGGCCTCAAAGAACTACAGAAAACCGTCGTAGTCGCCGAACACGACCTTGCAATAATCGACTACCTCTCCGACCAGATCTGCGTGTTCTACGGGGAACCAAGCGTCTATGGTGTTGTCAGCCACGTCCACGGCGTCCGAACAGGAATCAACATCTATCTCCAAGGATACATCCCCGACGAAAACATCATGTTCCGCAAAGAATCCATAATCTTCCACGAAAAACCCCCAGCAGCTCCAACCACAGAACCCGCCGACGTGTTGCTCAAATGGGGAACCGTAGAAAAAACATTCCAAGGGTTCAGACTCACAGCCCAACCCGGAGAAATCCGACGCGGCGAAATCATTGGCATCCTAGGCCCAAATGGTATCGGCAAAACTACATTTGTCAAAATCCTTGCCGGTCTAGAAGAATCAGACGACAAACAAAAGTTCGGAGAATTAACCGTCAGCTACAAACCCCAATACATCGCCGCAGATTATACCGGCACTGTTATGGAACTGCTGATGAATGTTGCCAAAGAGAATTATACGAGTAGTTGGTACAAAACGGAAATCCTTCAACCCATGCATGTAGAACCTCTGCTCGACCATAATATTATGGAACTCAGCGGGGGCGAACTGCAGAAAGTCGCCATAGCCGCTGCGTTGAGCCGCAAAGCTGACTTGTTTCTGCTTGACGAACCCAGCGCGTACTTAGACGTTGAGGAACGTCTAAACATGGCTAAAGCTCTGCGCCGCGTAGTAGAAGCTCACAGCATTCCCGCCTTCGTTGTAGAACACGATGTGGTTACTCAGGATTTCATCGCAGATCGGCTGATGGTTTTCAGCGGCGAACCAGGTGTCCAAGGAACAGCCAACCCGCCGACAACCCTTCGCAAAGGCATGAACCTGTTCCTTAAAGAGATGGATGTTACTTTCCGCAGGGACTCAGTCACTCGCAGACCCCGAGTCAACAAAGAAGGGTCACGACTCGACGTTATGCAAAAAGACCTGGGTGAATATTACTACACCCGAGTGCGCCCACAAACCGAATCGCCTCCACCAGTAGCTGCTAAGCCCCAAAAAGTAGCTCCAAAATGAGCCTATTATGGCAAAAGCAGCGTGCTGTCCCCTTATTTTTGGAACTCTAATAGTGCATATTTTCGTAACGTTTTGGAGTCTGCTCGTAAGAAAAAGGGCGATTTTTGCTTTAAACGTGTAGGTAACTTAAATTATAGGCACTACACATTGTAAGAAAAACAACTGCAGAAAGGACTAGACTGGTGGAGCTAGGGTGGCACAAACATTCGAAGAGATTTCGGCATCAGACTTCTTCTACAGGAACCGCGATATCGCGGGCTTCACGAATCCCAGCCGAGCAATCTTTGTTGCCATCCGCGAGATCGTTGAAAACAGTCTCGATGCAGCGGAAAGCCAAAAAATTCCTCCTGAGATTTTTATCCGTCTAAGCTTCGAGTCAGAAGCAACTAAGGACACCCAAATCTACAAACTTCACGTGGAAGACAATGGATGCGGTATTCCCCCAAGGTTCATTCCCTCCGCTTTTGGGCAAATCCTCTACGGGTCCAAATACAAACTCAAACAGACCCGGGGAACGTTCGGTCTTGGTGGCAAAATGTCTCTGCTATATGGGCAGGTTACAACCCACCAGGCAGCCACTATAACATCAAGCACTGGGGACACTAACAAGATTTACCAGTTCAAGTTAATGATTGATATCCAGCGTAACCGACCCATAATCATCGACCGCAAAGTTCTAATTAACAAAGACGGCTGGCGCGGAACAATTGTGGAGTTCTCGCTGGAGGGCGACTACCTGCGCGCCATGCCCAAGATTCTGGAATACTTCAAGCAAACAGCTATGGTTAATCCCTACGCAAACCTCACTTTCGTGGACCCAAAGGGAAGACTTTACAAGTTTACTCGAGTCACCACAATAATGCCTGAACCCCCAAAAGAAACCCTCCCTCATCCATATGGCGTAGACGTAGAACTCCTGCAGCGACTAATTGCAATAACTGAATGTACGAACATGACTGATTTTCTGAGACGCCATTTCCACCGCGTCGGAGAAATCACGGCACAAAAATTCCTTGAATTCAGCGGTTTAACTCCATCCAAAAACCCCAAGAAGCTGGCACACGAAGAAATCGTCAAGTTAACTCAGAACCTGAAGAAATTCAAGGATTTCCTTCCGCCCGATGCCAGCTGCCTTTCCCCTTTGGGTGAAGAGCTGCTTCGAGCAGGCATTACAAAGGAACTGAACCCCGAATACCTCGTGGTTCATCAACGTAAACCATCCACTTATGGTGGTCACCCTTTCATCGTGGAAATGGGCATTGCTTATGGAGGTGGCGTGCCAAAAACAGGCAGCTTTGTTATTTACCGATTTGCTAACCGTATTCCCTTGCTTTACGATGAGGCAAGTGATGTTTCTTTCCGAGTTATAGGTAGCATGAACTGGCGTCGCTACAAAGTTTCGCCCGATATGCCTATCGCTATTGTCGTGCACTTGTGCAGCACTAAAGTTCCATACAAGACCGTGGGCAAAGAGTTCCTTGCTGATAGGGCTGAGATTCGACGCGAAATTGCAAACGAACTACGCGAAGTTGCGCGTCAGCTAGGCCATTTTCTGACTCGCCAAGAACATGTGGACCGCGAAAAGAAACGCATCAGCATCTTCTCAAAGTATTTGCCGCGTATTGCCCAGTTTGCAGCTATTTTGGCTCAGCGAGAGAGGATTCCCGACATTGAAAAGTTATTGAAGAGTGTGCAAAAGTATGGTGCAGAAGAAGAGTAAAAGCAGCGTAGCGGAACGGCAACAGGAAGTTGTGAACAGCTTAAAGAAATTAGGCACGGACATTTACGACCAGCTAGACCAAGGTGTTTTCCCCACGATTAACATGCCTAGCCGCAGCACCGAAAACATCAACTACGACCCAGTCACCCGTCAGTACATTTTAGGCGAAAGAGTGGTCAGTCGAAGTGCCAGAAACATTCGCCACGTAAAGCCCTTTACCCAGTTAGCTTGGGCTGCCATGTTCAGCAACGAGCTTACAACCAAGAAGAAGACCTCAACGCTCAGAGACGTGTACTACTCTGCGCAGGCGTACGAGATGACTTTTACTGACCAGCAAGAATCCAACAACATCATCACCGATCTCGAAACTGTTACTGGCTTTTCCCGTGAGGATTTTCACATCTTCCCCGAAGAACGTAGCGCCATCTTTGGAGACTTAACCATCGGCTACACCGTACCCGGCTACGAAGGCAAACAGCTAAACTTAACAAGCCACCCAGACGGCGTTCTAATTGGTCCCGCATTGACTACTTCCGAATTCATAAACACGAAAGCAAATAAAGTCATTGCCATCGAGAAAGGCGCTCTCTTCACCAGATTCATTGAAGAAAACGTTCACAACAAACACAACGCCCTCCTAATCAGTTGCGGGGGTCAGGCGCCAAGACAAACCCGAAGCTTCATACGCAGACTCCAGAAGGAATTGAACTTGCCCGTTTACATTTTCACTGATGGCGATCCTTGGGGTATGCACATTGCTCAAGTCATTATTTCAGGTTCAGCAAACGCAGCGCACTTGCGTGACCTAAATACACCCGACGCAGTTTGGAGTGGAGTTTGGGCTAGCGACATCGTTGAATATAAGCTTCCCACAGACCCGCTTGACGAGGTGGACATTAAGCGACTATACGAGTTGGCAAAAGATCCACGCTACCAAAACGACCCTCTGTGGCAGCGGGAAATCAAGATGTTCCTGAAAATCAAGAAGAAGGCAGAACAGGAAGCTTTCAGCAGATACGGCTTAACTTACATCGTTGACGAGTATTTGCCTAACAAGTTGGAAGGCAAACCAAAAAGTAGCTAATCTATCGTTAGGCTTTCTTGGAGAATAGGAAGATGCCATAACTCTTGTATGGCCGCATCTGTTGAAGCTCAAAGTCCTCAGTCTCAATTTCCGCTTTTAGAACCTCCGGGATTTGCACTGGCGCACTGGGCAAGGCGCCTTTTTTGATGACTTCAACAATTGCCAATTTACCCGTTGGCTTCAGAATTCTATGGAACTCTTTTAGGACAGCTTCGTTATCTCCCACTTCGTGGTAAACGGTTACGAGGAGAATCAGGTCAACTGAGTTGTCTTCTAGCTGAAGGTTTTTTCCGTCACTCTGCAAAAACTGCACATTGGCTACTTTGGCTTTGGTAACTTTATTCTTCACTTTCAGGAGCATCTCAGATGAGATGTCGACAGCAAACACCTTTTTGGTCCTTTTCGCCAATTCTGTCGTGAAGAATCCTGGTCCGCAACCGAAGTCTACGGCTACATCGCTTGGGGCGATCCCAAGTTTGTCTATAAGTTCAGATGGAGGCTGAATTAGCCTTCTTATTGGGTTATCTAAGAAAATTGCGCCCGATGCTGAATAAGCTTCACCTTTATGAGACATATTTTTTGGTTCTCCGTAAACCCAAGGTTTGCTTGAAAATACTTTTTGTTTCCGGAGCATATATGCTTTGTATTAGATGCTGTAGAAATCGGGGATATTCTGATTCATTAAACTATTCGCCAGCCAGAAAATTATCTGCAGCGAATATAATTGTCTATGAACACGTCACAATTCCAACAACCAAAAAACCCGTTTTGGATCCCGGTGGACAGTCCGAAAACAGCCTTCGAAGGCTATGGCACGAGAAATTTAAAATAGTCTGTCGCTTAATGTAGCAATGCAATAAAGTTTAAAGGACGGATTGAAGTGAGCGAAGAAGGATCATCATTCTGGATCTCTCTGACAGAAAAACTCGTTGGCATAATCCTCATTATAGTTAGTATCTTAATGTTTTACTTCACAGCCACAAGCACCGACACGTTAAACGTATTCACCGGCTTGTTTGCTTTTTTGGGTGTTGTGGTTTTGCTGGGCGGCGTATTTCTAATAGTCGTTAAACCGCCAGAATAAAACCTTTCTTATTCTCTTCTTTCCACAACTATCGTGCATTTCGTCGCCAAAGCAGCAATAACCCCAAGTGCCGCCAACCAAGGCGCAATAACCGTTCCTATAACGCCAACGGTCGCAGGAATCTCCAGAAGAGTGCTGCCTTTCTCATCTTTTACAATAACCCGCGTTACGTTGCCTTCATGCAGAAGATCTCGAACTCGATCCACCAGATTGCTACCTGAAACAGTAAATTCTTCACGAATAACCTTTGCTACGGGTGCACCGCAGATGGGGCAGAATCTGTCGCCTTCTTTTAAGGGTGCTCCACACTTCGTACAGTAAACCAACTTTCCACACTCCTAAACCTCAATGTATGATGGACTTGAAGGAAACATAAAAGTCTTATTCAACTAAATTGTTTCCTACCCGCCATGAAAGTAGATCACTTTTGGCCTAAATCTAATGTGAGTTGCGTTACCAAACCCTTCGTTTTTCGGAATCTGTGTTGGTTGAGTTTAATTAGTCGTTTATCCATTTCCGATGTAATCCCTCGTGAAGCTTTATGTTTGCTATCGGTCACTTTGCTCTCGGATACCTAGCAGGTAAAGGCTCGTCTAAGGCGCTAAAAACAAGAATAAATCTGCCTTTGGTGATTGTTCTTTCAGTCATCCCGGACATCGACCTGCTTCTAGAAATTTGGAACCCGACGGTGTTTATGCACCGCGGACTCACCCACTCACTGATCACATTCACCGTAGTTCTAATTCCCTTCTTAATTGCTTACGGAAGACAAGCAATTCCATATTACGCCGTTTTACTTTCCCATTCTCTAATAGGCGACTTCTTCACAGGAGGCGTTGGGTTGTTTTGGCCGATTTCTCAAAAATGGTTCGGCAACTATTGGATGCCGATTGGAGGCTTAGCAGATGTCATAGCTGAACTCGTCTTGTTCGCAATTGCCACAGCAATCATGTTTAAGGCAGGCGATTTGCAGAAGCTTTTCCGCCCTAAGAACCACAATCTCCTTTTATTCATCGGGTTCGGTGCAGTTCTGGGTCCACTGCTTTCCCCGGGCGGATTCGAATCAGTTCTTCCAACGCTGCTGGTGCCTCCAAGCCTATTTTGGTTAATCGTGTTTGCTTACTCTATGTTTATCGAGTTGTGGAGTAAATCACAAAAGCCTCCGCCTGGCAGGAAAACATCAGAAAATTTGAACTAAACGGTTTTTCAGCAAAAGATATTTATTACATTTCCAAAAGAGGTTTGGTGTCGATTTGAATAAATCTGGTTATCAACTCTTCCAAGAAGAATCCCCCGAAGTTGCCGTAGCTTTCAACAAACTAATCGAGGCAATAGCAAAGCCTTCAGCGCTGGATTCGAAGACTAAACATCTGATATACATTGCAATGAAGATAGTGACAGGCGACGTTGGTGCTGCGTTGGCCCATGTTCCGTTTGCGAAGAAGTTGGGTGCCACTCGCGAGGAAATCCGAGAAACCGTCCTCCTAACCCTAACAGTCGTTGGTTTGAAGGGCATAAACACCGCGTTGGCAAATACGCTGGAAACTTACGACAAAGTCTAACGTCAGGTTCGACCTTTCAGCGGCTGAGTGTTTATTAACAGTAAACCTCATTATTTTTGAACATTCAAACCCACGTTTAAAGGGTACGGAGAAACTTGAGGAGTGCATTTCAAAGGTGCCTATTCGTCAACCCATCGTTTGCGTTCTTGGACACGTAGACAGCGGCAAAACCCTACTACTGGACAAAATCCGCAAAACTAGCGTCGGTGCTCGTGAAGTCGGCGGCATCACTCAACATATAGGCGCCAGCTTTTTCCCCGTGGAAACCCTCCAGCAACTCATCGGACCGCAACTTTCCGCTGCGATGAAAGGAGGCATAGAAATCCCCGGGTTGCTGGTTATTGACACGCCTGGGCATGAGGCTTTTACTAATTTGAGGCGCAGGGGCGGCAGTGTTGCAGATATCGCTATTCTGGTGGTGGATGTGCTAAGGGGTTTTGAGACTCAGACTTATGAGTGCATCGAGATATTGAAGACGCGCAAGACGCCGTTCATCGTTGCAGTCAACAAAATAGACCGGATATCCGGCTGGACTGCAGAGCCCGATTCACCGTTCCTCAAATCCTACGCTAAACAGAACACGTTTGTAAAAGAAGACTTAGATAACAAACTTTACGACATCATGGGAACTTTTTCACGTCTGAAAATCAACACTGACCGATTTGACCACATAAAAGACTTCACCCAAACCGTCGCCCTTGTGCCAGTCAGCGCTAAAACAGGCGAAGGCATCCCTGAACTTCTCATGGTCCTCATTGGCTTAACTCAACAGTATCTCAAAAAACAGCTACAGACAACGGAGGGTCCTGCGAAAGGTTCCGTGCTGGAAATTAAGGACGAACCCGGCTTGGGCTTAACGCTTAACGCTATAATCTTCGATGGCACCCTAAACAAGGATGACACCATTGTCATCGGCGGCAAAGAGAAACCCATTGTAACCCGAATTAAGGCAATTCTAGTTCCAAAGCCACTGGACGAGATGCGTGACCCACGCGACAAATTCACGTCGGTAGAGTCGGTTTTTGCTGCTGCAGGGGTAAAAATCGTAGCTTCCGATATCGAAGGTGCACTTGCAGGAGCCCCGTTGTACGCTGTTGGTCCATCTGACACAATTGAAAAGTACGCTAAAATAATCGAAGATGAAATCAAGAAAATCCGTATAACCAAACAAATTGACGGCGTTATCCTTAAGGCGGATACGTTGGGTTCTTTGGAAGCAGTTGCGGAGATATTGAAGCAAAACAACGTCCAGATTCGAATAGCAGATGTTGGCGACGTTTCTAAACGTGATGTTATAGAAGCTTCAGCGGTTAAAGCTCATGAGCCGTTGCTTGGGGTTGTTTTAGCTTTCGGCGTTAAACTTCTGCCTGACATCGAACAAGAAGCTGCATCACGTGGAGTTCAGGTCTTTAAGGAACAAATAGTCTACCACATGATTGAAAAGTACCTAGAATGGGTTAAATCAAGAAGCGAAGCTAAAATTGAGGCGGAACTAAGTAAACTTGTTAAACCCGCAAAGATCCTGGTCATGTCCGGGTACATTTTCAGAAGAGCAAAACCCGCCATATTCGGCGTTGAAGTCCTCGCTGGAACCGTCAAACCCAAAATCAACCTCATCAGGGCAGACAACGGCGAAGACGTGGGCGAACTAAACCAACTCCAAGACAAAGGCAAAGCAATACAAGAAGCCACCATAGGTATGCAAGTAGCTGCCTCCATGGACAAACCCACTGTGGGCAGGCACATATTTGAAAAAGACGTCCTCTTGGCCAAAGTCCCCGAACCCGACGTACGCGCCTTCCAAGGAGTTTACGCCGACAAACTCACCGAAGAAGAAAAAGAAGCTCTCCAACAATACATACTGGCAATGCGCAAGAAATCGCCTTTCTTCGCTTTCTAGGTTTTTTAGCCGCCGCCGACTGGGGGAACAATGGCCAAAACATCCCCATCGTTGAGCTCGGTTTCTAGCCCACTTATGCCCATGGTGTTTTTGCCGTTTATAAAGAAATGCAAAAACCCCTTAACCGCGCCAGTTTGCGCGTCGTAGACGTAGTCGTTGAAGGGTTTGCCGTAGATGTCAGACAGCGTTTTGAGAACGGCTGCCACAGTAACTTTTTCTTTTTCATCAAACTGAAGGGTCTCCTCCTTTTTGCCTGCGACTTCCCTGAGAACCGTGAATAAGCGAACGGAAACCTGCATGAATGGCACCTTGATAGTAACGGTGAACAGGCGGGATTAAACCCTTCTGCAAAAAAAGTTAGCGTTTTTGAGTTGGATTGGCGGTATTTGGAGGTCTGCATTTGCGAAGTTGATGGGGCAGCTTTAAATGGCAGACAAAGCTTAAAGGAACCTCCAGAACGGTGAGTAATTTTGACTCCACAAATTAACGGAAGAATAACCAATTACAGAACAGGTCCTCTATCGCAAAACGCAAAAGAATGCTTGGTCCAGTTCGAAGGAACTACACCCGCACAATACATCGGCAAAAAAGTCGTTTGGACACAAGGTAAAACCCAGCTAGCAGGCAGAGTTATGGGTCTACATGGCAAGAACGGCATGGTCCGTGTAAAGTTTGTTCACGGGGTCCCCGGCCAAGCCATCGGCTCAATGGTTCAAGTCACCGTTTAGAAATAGAGTTTTTTCCTCTATTCTTCAATTCGTTTTGAGACAAAATGAGTTTGGTTATCCAAACTTTATCTTTATTTTCCAAAAAGTTTGCGCTTGGAGGTTTAGGAAAGTTCGCCTATGTCGTTACTTTCGTAAACGTGTTCTTTGAGCTTCATTTTCCCGTTTTCTTCCACAACAATGTAGTCTGCTTCGCATACTGGACAAACTGCTATATTGTCCTCAGATAGCTTTTCGACTTTGAACGTGTTTCCGCATTCCGGACATTTAAATATCAAATTGTTTCCTCTCCTATATTGTTAGGTACTTGCGGTCTCGCAGCCAAGTTACCTGATTTTGTCTGTATCGCCAGAAGATGTCGCCTCTTGTGTCTGACTGGAAATCCCATGGAGAAACCAAAACAATGTCTCCATCTCTAATCCAGACGCGCCGCTTCAATTTGCCACGGATTCTGCATAACCTGTCTTTGCCATCTTGGCATTTAACCATAATTCGGTCAGCGCCAAGCATCTTAATGGCTACACCGAAGATGTCCCCGGTAGACGGCAGAATCATCTGATCCTGTTTTCCCTCGTTTGTAATTTTTCGTTTACCCATACTTCAATACCACTCCAGTTTGTAATCAGAATAGTTGAGAAAAGTTAAGCACCCATGTGCCCAGCCGAATGCTCTTCCCCTAAGAATTCTAACCCACAATAGAAATGGGCGCGGCGCTATATAGGCATACTTCCAACAAAACAGCACTTTGAATGGTCTTCTACAAAGATTGGATGCTTGTGTTTTTTATGATTCTCCAAGAAAATCAACCAGAATTGTTTTTTAACTTGAGAAAGGGTTTTTTTGGCAAATGCGTTTATAAGCGCCGTGGGACTTTTATAAGCCGAAGAGTTTCTATAGGATCTGGGCTTTGGGTTCAGGTAACTGATTCTTTTCAAAAGAATTAACAAGAAGGAAACTACTATGTGTATGTTAAGAGCGGGACTAGTTAAAAATTGTCGAAGATGCAAATCTTCTATCAGACTCACTTGCACTGCAAGAAAAAAGACAACTAAGAAAATCTTCCCAACCAACAGCAAGAAAACCTCAGGCGCCACCAAGACCGCTTAGATTGTTGGCATGTCCAAATGTTCGACCAGAGATTAGACTCTTTTAAATGCAGGCTGTGTCAAGCCAGCTTTTCTGATCCCGAAGAACTAAGAAAGCACCGGATGGTCAAGCATAAAGGGCATATGCTTATGATTAAACGCTGAACAAAAACCCTTGTTCTCCACATTTTTTATTGTTCAAAAAACTTGTTAAGCGTAGCTTTGCTTTTGCTGGAGCATTTCCGGTTTATGTTTCGCTTTGGCCGAGAAGCTTTGCAGCAAGATGACGGTTCCGTTTTTCCCCAACCGCAGTTGCCTTTCACCTTTGTATGTCGAAACTGACGCGTTCTTGATTTGTATAATGTTGCCTACAGAGATGAATTTTGTCTGCTCATTCCACAAACATAGCTTCACTTTGCCCGTTTCATCCGCGATCCACGCGTTAGTGACGACAGCGTTGTTTCCGTATCGCGTATATACCGGAGAAGGTTCTGGAGCCTCAAGAACCTGCGCTTCCAAATTGACTTTTTTCATGCCATGCCGCAAATCCTGGATTTGAAGCGAGTATCCTACGGCATTGTTTTTTCTGGCAATTTGTTTGCGGATTTTGTCTGTATCCAGCCAACTGTCAAAAGCTATGTTTTTTCGGAGCAACAACTCTTCGGGAGCCCGAAACTGCGTAACTACTGCGTTGTCTTTTGTAATTAGGAATATGGCATCTCCTTCCGCGTTTCCTCTATACTCGATTTTCAGGTTTGTGCAGGTGGCTTCCCCGTTTTTTCTGGCAGCAACGATGGCTTCAAAAAGTTCCACTAAGTAAACGTTGTATCGCACTGATAGGAAGGCGAGGTGGTCGCTTAAGACCGGCTTTTTGTGGTTCAATGTTGTCCCCTCAGGTTGTGTCAGAAATGTCTAGGAAAAGGGCGTTCTTTACGTCTCTTTTTCTTGAATCCCGACATCATAACATACACAGTTTTCCTATATAGGCTAGTTCCCTAAGAAGCGGCTTTGTTCAGCGTTGGTGGTTGGTGAGGTTTTTTTTGGGTTTGGGTGGTTTTGGGTTTGCAGACAGTGAAGCATAAGTCGAAAAGCGCGAATTTAATTTGTAGATGTGTTTTGGCGGATTGTCAATTGGTGCCCTTTAGCAGTTACCGGGGATTACCCAAAGAAGCCAAATTGCTAATTTACGCAGCGATACTTCCGTTTGTCGCGTACGGCATGTTCTACACTGACCTATCCTACTTTTTGACTTCGGTGCAGGGGTTGTCTATTCCGTTGATGGGCAATTCCACATTCGCTTCAAGCATTCCATTGGGGGCGGCAGCTGACAAGTACGGTAGAAAAAGACTCCATATAATCGGAAACATAATCGCCAGTCTTATAATCGCAGTTTTCGCTCTAACCACAAACGTAACGATCCTTCTGGTGGCAGCTGTTCTGGAAGGAATCGCTGAAGGCGCTTTCGTAGCATCGGCAAACGCTTTGCTTGCCGAGAAAGTCGAGGAACATCGTCGGACCGGCGCATATTCCCTGTTTGGGTTCGTGCAGAGCGTTGCGTTTGGCGTGGGTAGCTTGATGATTCCTTTGGTTATGATTTTTGAAGGCGCAGGGTTCACCAACAAGGAAGGCCACATTTTGCTTTATGTGATTTTGGCCCTTCTGAGCTTGTCCTCGACGATTTTCATGTTAAAAATTAGCGAACCTCGTAGGAATAAACGGCATGGGGTTACCTGGCGCAATCTACTGCCGCACAAGTCGCGGGATCCTTTGGTGCGGTACGTTTTGGCCAGTGGCTTGATTGCTTTTGGGGCAGGGATGGTGGTTCCGTTGATGTCTGCATGGCTGGGACTGCAATATTGAGTCTCCGATTCGGTTAGCGGCCCGATTTTGGGTGTGGCGAGTTTGATAGCTGGGTTTGCTACTTTGAGTAGGCCTTGGCTTGCCAAACGGATCGGTTGGTAAGGGCTATCACGGTTACACAGGGTTTCTCCACGGTGTTCATGTTTGCCATTCCCCTCTCGCCGGGGTACGCTGTGGCTGGGTTTGCTTACACATTTAGGAGTTTTCTGATGAACATGGCCATGCCTCTTAAGCAGTCGATGATAACGGGTATCGTCGTAGAGGACGAGCGTGGGGCGCCTTCGGGAATTAACTCGGCGCTGTGGAGTCTGCCCAACGCATTAAGCAGTTTCGTGGGTGCCTACTTGATGGGGCTGGGGCTCTTGGTGGCTCCTTTCTTTCTGTCAGGAGCATTCTACGTCGCGTCCATAACGTTGTTCTGGTACTTCTTCAGAAAAACGGAGCTTCCCGAAGACATTATCGATTAAAAACGGTCAGCCTGTCTTGGAGAATGTCGTTTTCGTTTTGAAAATTTCCGCGGTGATCTGATTTGAATTGGGGTTTTTGGTAGCTCACATGCATATGCTTTATAAGGTTACCAAAGGCGTTTTAACAGAGAGATTGGAAGCATGCTGCGATTCAACATGCAAAAGCCTAAACGAGTCGTCTTACTCTTCGTTGTTGTTGTCGCGGTTTTGGCGGTAGCGTTCAGCTCCTTCTTTTTCCTTAATTCTCAAAGGTTTCCGGGGAACCTCCAATCAGTTACCTATGGTAATTTGCCTCTTGAAACGTCTGGGCTGATTTATGTTGCTCAAAGTCAAGGTTTCTTCCGTCAAAATGGGTTGAATGTGGTTGTGCGGAATTATGATACCGGGATTGCTTCAACAAATGCGTTGCTCAGTGGGCAGTTGGAGATTGCTGGGGGTTCAGAGTACCCGTTAGTTAATGCAGCCTTCCAAAATCAGAGCATCCAAGCCATTGCTGGCGTCAACAAGTCTGAACTCGAATACCTCGTGGACCGCAGAGACCACGGAATTGAAAATGCCTCTGACCTTAAAGGAAAGACTATTGCTCTTCCTTGGGGAACGATTGTGGAGTATTATGTTGCTCAGTTCCTCAGCTTAAGTGGTCTTAAGACGACGGATGTATCTTTTGTGAACATGACGTTGTCTCAATCGGAAAATGCGCTCATGAATGGGACCATTGACGCGGTAGCTAATTGGCAGCCTTACACTAACGAGATTGTCAGCGCGTTGGGCAGTAATGCAGTGGCGTGGTCTGTGCAGGGTAGCCCGCAGTCTTTTGGAGTTTTAGCGTGCAGAACCGACTGGATTAACGCGAACCCTCAACTGGTTAAGCAGTTCCTGCAGGCGCTGTATCAAGCGGAAGACTTCATCAACAGCAATCCAACCCAGGCTAAAGCAATCGTGAAGCAGCAGATGAACTTCACAGCCGCCTACATGGAAACAGTATGGAAACAAAACCAATTTGCGCTTTCTCTGGATCAGTCTCTGGTTCTTGCCCTGGAAAACGAAGCTCGTTGGATGATAATTGTTAAACTCACCAATCAAACCGCAATCCCAAACTTCCTAAATTACCTATATTTGAATGGCTTACTGTCGATAAAACCCGAATCTGTTAATATAATCCATTGAGGAGAGAGAACAAACTGCAAATCAAAATCGGAAAGAAAATAGCCGTTACGGCAATTGTTATCATTGTGGCTGCATCGTTGATTTTGAGTTCGTTCGTTTACTTGAGTTCTCAAAACTCTTACTTGGGTAAAACAGAAAATGTTTCTTTTGGAAACTTTTTAGGCAGTTCTGAACCTTATGCGGGGCTTGTTTATGTTGCTCAAGACCAAAATTATTTTGCCAAAAATGGAATCAATTTGACAATAGCAGATTATACTTCAGCAACAATCGCACTCAACGCGGCCTTAAGTAATCAAGTGAATTTGGCTATTTCGTCAGAGTATGCATTTGTTGCAACTAATGTTTTGAAACAGGGAAACCTGCACGTTATTGCAACGGTCGATAAGTCGGAGTCAGTTTCTATTGTTGGACGAATGGATCGTGGTATTGAAAACATATCTGATCTTGAGGGGAAACGGATTGGGCTCTCCCTCCAAATTGCACCCCAATTTTATCTCGCCACCTTTCTGGAACTAAACAACGTAAACACACAAAACATAACCCTAGTGAATGTTCCAACAACGGCCTATGTTAGTGCAATAGTGAACGGAACCGTAGACGCTGTGGTGGTTTCCGAGTCAAGTATTCCGCAAATTAAGGCCCAACTTCCCGATGATATTGTTATTTGGTCTGTGCAGAGTGGTCGACTGTTAGATATGGTTGTTTCATGTAGGAACGATTGGATCACGCAGCATCCGGAATTGGTCACGCGATTTTTGAAGTCGTTAGCTCAAGCAGAGGCTTACGTTGACATCCATCCTGCTCAAGCCGAATCTATTATCCGAAACAGGATCAATGCTACCGATGCTTATATGGCGGAAATATGGCCTAACCACACATTTTCCCTCTCACTGGACCAGTCGCTTGTTGCTACCCTAGAAAATGAGGCACGCTGGATTATCAGCAACAACCTCACAAACCAAACCGCGGTCCCAGATTTCCTCAATTATATATACTTACAGGGCTTAATGTCTGTAAAACCCGAATCCGTTAACATAATTCACTGAGGGAAGCAAAATGAAGATAAAAACACAGTTTGTGATCTGCGTTGTCGTCTTCAGCATAATACTGGTTTTCATTGCTGCCTCAGTTGCACTCACGGAGCAGCAGGTGAGTCAGCTTAACACGCAAGAACAAACAGCTGGCAACATCGAGCAGGGGGCAAGCAGCCTAAACAGCATCTCTATCGATTACTTCCTCTACCAAGAAAACCTGCAGCTTTCCCGATGGCAATCCTCGTTTTCTTCCCTCTCCACAGATTTGTCGACTCTGAAACCTAACACCCCAACGCAGCAAACCCTTGTAACCACCGTTGGAGGAGACATGCAAAGACTCAACACCACTTTTTCCGACGTAGTTACCTATTTGCAAAGCGCTCCCCGAAACGTCAGCGTCAGGGTTGACCCCGCATTTCAAATCAGATGGAGCAGCATGGCAGTTCAAGGTCAGACACTTGCCTTTGACTCCTCCCAGCTGTCAAATTCAATTGATGACCAAGCTCGCCAAACAAATGAAACAAACCTTATACTAATTGTCTCACTCGTGGCTGTATTCGGGGCACTGTTAGCCACAATTTACTTCATGGTTTTCCGAGGCACATTAAGATCTGTTGGCAAACTCCAAAACGGAATAAACACAATCGGCTCCGGAAACCTCGATTACACAATAGAAATCAAAGGTAAAAACGAAATAACCGTACTCTCAACCGCTTTCAACCAAATGACAAATAACTTGAAAAACGTAACTGCCTCCAAAACAGAACTGGAAAAAGCGCAAACCTTACTGAAGGAAAGCGAGCAACGGTGGGAAACCACTTTGGCAAGCATCGGCGACGCTGTTATCGCAACCGACGTATTTGGAAAAATCGTATTCATGAATGGCATTGCGGAGGGTCTGACTGGTTGGACATTGACTGAGGCTTCTCTAAAACCAGTGAAAGAAATTTTCAACATTGTTAACGAGCAAACCCGCCTGGGAGTTGAAGACCCGGTCAGCAAAGTGCTAGAGAAAGGCATGATTGTAGGTTTAGCTAACCACACGATTTTGATCCGGAAGGACGGAACAGATCTGCCAATTGATGACAGTGGTGCGCCCATAAAGGATAAAGACGACAAAACCACGGGAGTAGTGCTTATATTCCGAGATATTACCGAACGCAAGAAAGCAGAAGAGGCGGTGAAGGAAAGCGAAGAGCGGTTCTCCAAAGCCTTCCATAAAAGCCCAGTTCCCCAAATTATCACCAGACTTAGCGACTTTAGTTATATTGACGCAAATCAAAGTGTCCTGAATTTACTTGAGTACAGCCGTGACGAATTCGTGGGTCACAATTCAGCTGAGTTGAACCTCCTAGATTCCAGCAAACGCAACCAAGGAATCCAAATTGTCGGTGAAAATGGCGAACTGCGCGACTTTGAAACTAATGTGAGAACCAAATCGGGCAAAATCGTAACAGTGCCCACCTCGTCGGAAACAATCACTCTTAACGGTCAAAAACATCTTATCAACACCTTCATTGACGTCACTTTGCGTAAACAGATGCAGGCTAAACTTGAAGAATACAGCCGCCATTTGGAAGACTTAGTTGAAAAACGCACGCTATCCTTGAAAGTTAGTGAAGAACGGTACCGGCTGCTGTTTGACTCGATTGACGAGGGCTTCTGCCTCATTGAAATGGTCTTCGATAGCAACGGCAAACCTGTTGATTACCGTTTTTTGGAAGTCAACGGCGCATTTGAGCGGCAAACTGGAATGCATGAGGCGAAAGGCAAGTTGATGAGCAGTTTTGCCCCTAACCACGAAGCTTACTGGTTTGAAACCTACGGTAATGTGGCCTTATCAGCACAGCCTGTTCGTTTCCAGAACGAAGCAAAAGAGCTGAACCGTTACTACGATGTCTATGCATTTCCAGTCGGCGAAGAAAAAATCCGCAAAGTAGGCATACTGTTCAACGATATTTCTGAGCATAGACGCCTAGAAAAGCAGCTGAAGGATTCTGAACGCTTAGCCGCAATCGGCGCCACCGCAGGTATGGTTGGACACGACATCCGCAATCCACTGCAGGCTATCACCAGCGATGTTTACTTGGCGAGAACAGATTTGACCGCGCTGCCCGACAGTGAAGAGAAAACAAACGTCCAAGAAAGCCTGACCGAGATTGAGAAGAACATCTATTACATCAACAAAATCGTTGCTGACCTGCAAGACTTCGCCAGACCGCTAACGCCAAAACTTGAAGAGGTGGACCTTGAAGCGACCGTTCACCAAGTCTTAGCCCACCTTAACATCCCCGGAAACGTAACTGTGAAACACTCCATCAAAAAAGATTTTCCCAAACTCAAAGCTGACCAATCATATATCCAAAGGATACTGACTAATCTCGCGACCAATGCAATTCAAGCTATGCCCAAGGGTGGCAAATTGACCATTGCGGCATCCTCCAAAGACGGGAAAACAACCATTACCGTACAGGATACAGGTGAAGGCATTCCGGAAGATGTGCGTAGCAAGCTTTTCACGCCGCTGGTGACAACGAAATCAAAGGGGCAGGGTTTTGGGTTGGCTGTGGTTAAGCGGTTTACAGAGGGGCTGGGTGGGACTGTAACGTTTGAAAGTGAGGTTGGAAAAGGAACTAAATTCGTCATTGAACTCCCCGTTTGATTCTTCTTATCTTCCTCAAATATCAGGATGTGTGCCGCCCTACACCCAATTTAATCCAAAATAACCCAATTTCACCCTTTTTAACCCATTTTAAGCCGTGAGATAACCTCAAATCAAGCTCTGAACCAAAAAAACAACTCAAAACTGGCGCTCCAGAAAATGAGGGGGTATAGACGAAAAATCGCAACAGACCTCTAAAACAACGAAACTGAAAGAGACGCGCCAGTCAACCCCACTTGGCAAACAAACAAGCTTCTCCCCAAAACTCCCACTACCGACAAACCCTAAATAAAGGAAAACACAAACTACAACCCAAAACAAAGCTCACGAAGTTGTCGTGCACAACTACTGCAAGACAAAAACAACACAAACAACCACAACCCCACCCAAAGAAGCCTTAAAGTTTATATTTGCGTTTGATTTTTGCTTAAATCCGATATAAACAGGTTCTATACTTAAACAAGGTAGGTTAATGGTATGGCATACTTAACAACAACAAACTCGGGACAACCTGTCCTGGTTCTAAAAGAAGGAACAACAAGAAGCAGAGGCAAAGAAGCCCAACGAAATAACATTATGGCAGCACGCGTAGTCGGCGAAGTTCTAAAAACCACGCTCGGTCCACGCGGCATGGACAAAATGCTAATCGACAACCTCGGCGACATCACAATAACCAACGACGGCGCAACCATCCTCAACGAAATAGAAGTTGAACACCCAGCAGCAAAAATGATGGTTGAAATCGCCAAAACTCAAGATGACATGGTCGGCGATGGCACAACCACAGCTGTAGTTCTAGCAAGCGAACTCCTCAAAAAAGCTGAAGAACTCCTCGACCAAAACATTCACCCAACTATCCTCGTAAGTGGCTACCGCAAAGCAGCCCAAAAAGCAATCGAAGTTGTCCAAAAAACCGCAGTTCCAATCGACGTTAAAGACAAAAAAGCCATGCTCAAAGTCGCCCTAACATCTATGGGCAGCAAAGCAGTCGGCAGCGCCAAAGAGCACCTAGCCGAAATAGCCATCGATGCAGTCACTCAAATCGCTGAACAACGCGGAGACAAAACAATCGCCGACATAGACAACGTCCAAATGATCAAAAAAGCAGGCAAAAGCCTTCTAGAAACAGAACTCGTCCAAGGCATCATCGTCGACAAAGAAATCGTCCACCCAGGCATGCCCCGCAAAAAAGAAAACGCAAAAATCGCACTTCTAGACTCAGCCCTCGAAATCGAAAAAACCGAAATGAGCGCTGAAATCCGCATCAAAGACCCCACCCAAATGAAAGCGTTCCTAGACCAAGAAGATAGCATGCTCCAGAAAATGGCAACCCAAATCAAAAAGTCAGGCGCAGACATCGTTTTCTGTCAAAAAGGCATAGACGACATGGTCCAGCACTACCTCTCCAAAGAAGGCATCATGGCAGCACGCCGCGTAAAAGAATCCGACATGCAAAAACTCGCGCGCGCAACAGGTGCAAAAGTGACAAGCAACTTAGACGACCTCAAAGCAGCTGACCTAGGCGTTGCAGGCCACGTGGAAGAACGCAAAATCGGCGACGACAAAATGATATTTGTCGAAAAATGCAAAGATCCCCACAGCGTCGCAATCCTCATCCGCGCAGGACTCGAACGCATGGTCGACGAAGCTGAACGCGCCATGACAGACGCACTCTCAGTGGTCTCAGACGTAATTGAAAACAATAAAATCGTCGCAGGCGGCGGAGCAGTCGAAATCGAAGTAGCCAAAGAACTACGCAAATACGCCAACAAAGTCGGCGGCAGAGAACAACTCGCCATAGAAGCCTTTGCAGACGCTATGGAAGTCATTCCACGTGCGCTCGCAGAAAACGCAGGACTCGACCCTATAGACATCCTAGTCTCTCTGAGACAAGCACACGATAAAGCCGACGGACAATACATTGGCATCAACGTTTTCACAGGTAAAATCCAAAACAGCATCGACA
The DNA here is from genome assembly GCA_017883615.1 of Candidatus Bathyarchaeota archaeon. GTDB lineage: Archaea > Thermoproteota > Bathyarchaeia > Bathyarchaeales > Bathycorpusculaceae > JADGNF01. The sequence continues at coordinate 3,669 of JADGNF010000002.1, read as the reverse complement.
ACGGCGTCATCGAACCAATCGTCGTTAAAGAACAAGCTATAAAATCCGCAGCCGAATCCGCAAGCATGATCCTACGCATCGACGACGTCATTTCCAGCAGCAAACCCAAGGGCGGTCCAGGTGGTCCTGGCGGAATGGGCGGAATGGGCGGCGAAGAGTAAACTTCCCCCAATTTCCTTTTTGTTTTAACTCACAAAAACAGCTCGACTATTTTGTTTTTTTATTTCTTATCAACCACTCTGTTTGTTGTTTGAGATTGTCTGGGAAGGTTTAGCAGCGCGTTTGGTAGGGGAAAGTAAATTAATCCAAACCGATTTGAGTATGTTCACATCTACAAAGCTGGCTCTGGTAGTATAGTCCGGTCAAGTATAGTGGCCTCTCGAGTCACGGACCCGGGTTCGAATCCCGGCCAGAGCACCATAATACGATTTGTTGCGTTTCTTTATCAAAAGTCAAGGTGTTGGTCAATAAATCCAGTTATCGTCAGCACGTTTGTAGCTGAGAATTTCTTCTGGTGCAAAGAAGATTTCCATCTCCATTTTCGCGTTCTCTACAGAATCCGACGCGTGAATAACGTTTTTCTGATTACTCAACGCAAAATCGCCCCTTATCGTGCCTGCTTCTGCTTCTTTGGAGTTGGTGGCACCGATGAATTTCCGCATGACCTTCACCGCTTCGTCTCCTTCGATAACCATTGCAACAATTGGACCTGAAGTTATGAACTGAACCAGTGCGTCGTAGAACGGTTTCCCTTTATGAACCGCGTATAGCTCTGCAGCTTCTTCCTTTGCTATGCAGGTTAATTTCATGGCGACGATTTTGAGTCCTTTGTCTTCTATTCGGCAGATGACTTTTCCAATCATAGCTCTAGCAACTGTGGACGGCTTGAGCATTACGAACGTTTTTTCTAAACCCATTTTTCTCATCCCGTTGAATTTTTCTGGATCTGCTACTCTTATAAACTAAACTGTCTTTCTCCAAAGAGATGTTGTAAAAAAGACGGTTTTTGAAAGCTTTTCCAGTTTGATGCTGTAGAAGTTCTAGAAACCCCTTTAAGAATGATGCATCCGTATGCTTGATAGTTCTGCGCACAAAGCAAATCGTCCAAAGGAGAAATTTCATGGCAACCGGCAACAACGCCCAAAGCGAAACCGTCCCAAAACCGCAGCTTATGCTAAGCGCAGAAGAACTCCTTGGTCTTCCCATCGAAGATCTTTACCAGCGGGTCGAGGCTTCACCTTCAGGGCTTTCTTTTGAAGAAGCACAAAACCGCTTGGAAGTTTACGGTCCAAACGAACTTGCACGAGGAAAAAAGCACAGTGCCCTCATAGAATTTCTGATGAACTTCAAAAGCCCCTTAGTTATCATCTTGATGGTTGCGGGCTTAATCTCAGGCATCTTTGGTGAATGGGCGAACACAATAATTATTTACAGCATAGTTTTCCTCAGCGTAATTCTAGATTTCTATCAAGAATCAAAAGCCGAAAAAGCCGCCGAAACCCTCAAAGAAAAAGTAACAACAACAGCCACGGTCCTCAGAGACGGCAACAAAAAAGAAATCAAACTTCACGACATTGTCCCTGGCGATACCATTTACCTTTCCGCCGGAGACATAACGCCTGCAGATGCTCGAGTGATCTCCGCGAAAGACCTTTTCATCAACCAATCTTCTCTAACAGGCGAATCATTCCCTGTCGAGAAGACAAATGCGCCCATAAAAGTCAAAGATGCATCCATCTCCGAATGGAACAACTACCTTTTCATGGGAACCTCTGTCGTCAGCGGAACAGCCACCGCGCTAGTCGTCCGAACAGGAGGCTTAACCGAATACGGCAAAATCGCAAAGAAACTTGTAGAAGCAGTTCCGGAAACCGAGTTCGAGCGCGGCATCAAAGGCTTCGGTTTCCTCATAATGCAAGTCACAATATTGCTTGTGCTGTTTGTCTTTCTGGTTAACGCGTTGCTTCACCCCGACACCAACGGCATCCTGCAAGCCTTGCTGTTCTCCGTGGCGTTGGCTGTAGGTTTGACTCCTGAGCTTCTGCCTATGATTATCACGGTGAATCTTTCCAGAGGAGCCATCTCTATGTCTAAGAAAGGCGTCATCGTTAAGCGACTTTCTTCAATAGAGAACTTCGGCAGCATGAACGTACTTTGCACAGACAAAACAGGAACACTTACGGAAAATAAAATCACGCTTGTGCTTCATGTTGACGCTGAAGGCAAAGACGACAACAAAGTTCTACTCTACTCATACTTGAACAGTTACTTCCAAACTGGGCTAAAAAGCCCCCTCGACGAAGCCATACTAGGTCACGAAGCTCAGGATGTAGCGGGATTCCAGAAAATCGACGAAGTCCCCTTCGACTTTGTACGTCGACGCGTCAGCGTAGTCGTCGAAAAAGATCGGCAACGTTTCTTCATAGCTAAAGGTGCCCCAGAAGAAATTCTCAAAGTCTGCTCGTTCTGTGAAATCGGCGGCTTACCAGTGGACCTCACCGAAGAGTTACGCAAGAAATCTGAACAGAAATACTTGGATTTGAGTTCCGAAGGCTTCCGCGTTTTAGGCGTTTCCTACCGGAAACTGCGCGAAGAAAAAGCTGTTTACTCCGTAAACGACGAGAGCGACATGGTTTTCCTTGGGTTCGTAGCTTTTCTTGACCCGCCAAAAGAAACGGCAAAAGAATCACTTAAGTTACTAGGTCAAGCGGGAATTGAACTCAAAATTCTGACAGGCGACAACGAGCTCGTCGCCAGAAAAACCTGCGAACAACTAGGCTTCGAAATAAAAGGTGTCGCATTAGGAAGCGAAATCAGCCAGATGCACGACGACGCATTAGCCCGCGTAGTCGAGGAAGCAAATCTCTTTGCCCGGGTTACACCTGTTCAGAAGGACCGAATCATCAACTTACTAAAAGGTAACGGCCACGTGGTTGGTTTCATAGGTGACGGCATAAACGATGCACCTTCCCTGAAAACCTCCGACGTCGGCGTCTCAGTGGACAACGCGGTGGACGTGGCAAAGGAATCTGCTGACATCATTCTTTTGAAAAATGACTTAACCGTGTTGGCTGAAGGTGTGCTGGAAGGCAGGAAAACCTTCGGGAACACAATGAAATACATTATGATGGGAGTCAGTAGCAACTTTGGCAACATGTTCAGTGTAGCTGGAGCATCGCTTCTGTTGCCGTTTCTGGGCTACAATTTCCTTCCAATGCTGCCCATCCAGATTCTTCTTAACAACCTGCTCTACGATCTGTCCCAATCCACCATCACGACGGATAACGTTGACCCCGAGTATGTTGAGAAGCCGAAGCGATGGGACATCGGCTACATACGAAGCTTCATGATATACCTAGGTCCCGTTAGCTCCGTTTTTGACTTCTTGACATTCTTCATAATGCTATTCATCTTCTTCCCAATGTTCCCAAGTGTACCGCAACAGCCTCTTTTTCAAACCGCCTGGTTCATCGAGTCTCTGGCAACGCAAACCTTAGTTATCTTCGCCATTAGAACACGTAAGTCGCCCTTTTGGAAGAGCGAGCCCGGAAAACTCCTCACAATAAGCAGCTTAAGCATTATTGCGGTTGCAATAGCCATACCCTATACGATCCTAGGCGACAAATACTTCCTGTTTGTGCGTCCTCCATTGCTGTTTTTTGCATTCTT
>JADGNF010000031.1 GCA_017883615.1 Candidatus Bathyarchaeota archaeon | reverse complement strand
ATGAAAGAGACTACACAGAACAAAGAGATACCAACCAAAAAGATTTTGATGACAAAACTGACACCGACAGAAAAGATTTCGAGAAAATAAGTGACACAAACGAAACCAACTACATGGAACACAAAGATAGCGGCAAAAAAGATTTTGATGACAAAACTGACAGTGATAAAAGCGAGTATATAGAACAAAAAGCATCTAACAAAAAAGATTTTAAGGAAAAAACGGCTAAAGATAAAAAGGATTTCCAGAACAAAAAAGATTCTGAAGAAAAAGCGGCTAATGATAAAAAGGCTCTGAAAAGTGAGAAAGCTTCCAGCTAAATAAATCTCAGTAGTTCCTTCTAATTAGCTGGTGCTTCGTTTTTCCACTTTCTTAGCCTGAAAACTCGAAATCGCTTAATCAAAAATTGCCCCATACTTTACTCAATTATTTAATTCTCAAAAAAAGCCAATAAGACTATCGTGACTCCAACCGCTGCCCTTATTGCTCTAATTAACTGTTCAGGAAAGGTTTGTCCGCGATATCTAAACATGCTGTAAATGCCATCTAAAATAAGCCAAAGACCTAACCCAACCAGCACCCAAGAAAGACCAATCAAAAGGTTCGCCTTCTTTCTCGCCATGAATTTCAGCAATTTTGGCTATTTATACCCTTATCAGATGCTGATTCGTAAAGCCCAGCTTACGAAAGCTCTAAAATCTCGTGAAATCACCAAAGAGGGCTCAACGTAACAATGGAGATTGCATTTTTGGCAGTTCTGTGTTTCTTCCCAATTAAATCCCGAGATTGCGGTTTTGATGCTGGTTTCCAGAACTGAAACGCTTGTTGCATATTCATTGTGGGTATAGCAAGGCAGCACGAGCTTTCCATCAGGACCTATATTAATCATGGCCCAAGGCTTACATTTCCAGTTTTTCTCTTTCGCTATGACCTTAAAATAGCTGATTGAATTCACAAGGGGATATCCTTTCTTTTTCATGTCAACAAGTTTTCCAGCTACCTTTTCAATTTCTTTTGCTACGGGCGTAGACCTCGAGGCATTACAATACTCATGCGCTACAGCGACAGATATTCGGACATTCAATTCCTTTGCCAGCTTCACAATGCCTTCTATTTCATAGAGATTTTCAGACATTATGGTTGTGTTAATTGTAACGGGAACCTTAGGAGCTGCCGCAGTTATGCCTTGGACAGCTTTTTTGAAACAACCGCCAACGCCTCTGATTGCGTCATGAGTTTTTTCTAAACCATCCAACGAAACGTAGATGACTCCGTTGATGTAGGGTGATATTTCGTCTATTCTAGATTTGAGTAGAGTACCATTTGTGATGATGCTTGTATGCAAAGGTAGAGAATAAGAAAAGGCAAGAATTTCCGGCAAGTCTTTTCTTAACAGAGGCTCTCCGCCTTCAAACGCGATTCCGCAGGTTCCTGAGTTGTAGACCTGTCTCAGAATTGCTTTTTCGTGGATTATACTTGAATCTGGGCTAAGTCTTTTCCAGAATGGACACATTTTACAGCGTAGATTACAGTTGTAAGTCAGCTTGTGTCCACAAAACATGGGAACCTTTACATCAAACAGGTTTGAGATCAAACCCCGATAGACTCTCATCCCTAGCCAAAATGTATCTGCATAGTGGCGAATGTTTTTTTGGCCCCTAAAATAGTTGGAAACCAGCCCTATCCTCCAAAATCATTTACAGATAAGTCTGCAAATTCACACTAATAAAAGGAACGTGTTTTTCTTTTTTGTTTGATAAGAAAAGGAAATTTTGGTTTCTATTCTTTTTTCTTGATTTCTTTCTTTACCCCTTTTCCGAAGTCACTTACAGCTTTGGCTCCCTTCTTGATACCTTTGCCAACCGCTTCTCCGGTTTTTTCCGCATCATTTTCAATTTTCTTCTTCTCGCCAGGCATTACATTCACCTCTGATATCTAAGGGTCGTCGTTTGCAGACTTAAGGGTGTGTGACTGTGAAGCTACAGCAACTTGCTGGTACTGACCAACGTTAGGTTATGGAAATGAATCAGATAAGCAGACGTCAACTCTTAATGACAATCGAGATCAACAACACTAATGTGATCAACCGTTTTGAATTCCCCTGTAAATCATGTTGAATTGATTCGGGGCAACAATTTATATAGCTAAAAAAAATAGCTGTTACCAGGTGTATTTTTGTGAGTAACCTAATTATTGGAAACATGACGCTGACAAGTCTGCTCGTGACCATTATCGGTTTGATTATTCTTTGGGTAATAGTGTCGATACCCGTGTGGTTAGCAGGTAAAGCAGTAACTGGAGGAAAAGCTACGTTCGGCGAAGCAATGCTTGCCACGTTGTTTGGGCCAATAGTTTACGCCGTCACATTGATAGTTGTGGACTTCCTTCTTGGAGGGGCAGTGGGCTCAGCCGGATATCTTATTGGGTTCATTTTGGCGTTCATTGGCTGGATATGGGTTTACAAAGCAAGCTTCAGAACAGGCTGGCTAAGCGGCATCGCAATAGCTGTACTTGCAGTAATAATCTTCGCTGTGATAAGCATAATAATTGGAGCAATCTTCGGACTAGTAGTTCCAGCACCATTCTTCCCACATTTCTAGAAAGATATAACAACAAAAACTGAAAGACTTCAAATTAAGGGCTTAAACAGAAAAAACAAAAACCCCTTCTTTTCTCTTGTTAAACAGCCTTCTTGCAAGCACTATGCCAATAGTTCTCATTGTACCTCTACCACGTGATCGTTTCAGAATTTTGCGCGCTTGTAGAAAATTCTTTTCACTATTTCCCCCGAAATTATGTAGAGCACCACAATTGTAGACATCAAAAGAAGAACCAAGAGGGACGGCTGAGCAAAACCAAATAGGCTGCCAAGTGGGGTAAAGGGGAAGATAAGTGTGGCGCCAACAATCACTAACGTAGTCACCAGCAAATATTTCCCTGGGTAACTTTTGAAGAAGGGCTTCCGGCTACGAACAACTAGCACAATCAAACTCGCAGAAAGAACCGACTCAATGAACCATCCAGTCCTAAAAAGGTCCTGAGGGCTGTGCAAAACAAACAGAAGCACTCCAAAGGCAATATAGTCAAAAACTGAACTTAGAATGCCGAAAACTATCATGAAATTACGGATGAAAGCGACATTCCAACGCCGGGGCTGTATAACCATTTCACTATCAACATTATCAGTGCCGATGGTTGTCTCCGGAAAGTCTGTCATCAAATTGGTAAGCAAAATCTGCCTAGGCAAAAGAGGCAAAAACGACAAGAACAGAGACGCACCTGCCATGCTAAACATGTTTCCAAAATTCGCGCTCGTCGCCATGAACACATACTTTAGGGTATTAGCAAAAGTTTTCCTTCCTTCCCTCACCCCATTTGCAAGCACACCCAAATCCTTTTCAAGCAAGACAATATCGGCAGATTCTTTGGCAACATCCACGGCGCTTTCAACCGAAAGCCCCACATCCGCGGCATGAAGAGCGGAGGCATCATTAATTCCATCGCCCATGTAGCCAACCACATTTCCGGCTTTCTTGAGCGCGAGAATAATACGTTCCTTCTGGTTTGGTTCGACTTCAGCAAAAACATTTATTTCATTTACTTGACGAAGCAACGCTTCATCACTTAAGATACGGAGATCGGAACCTGCAAGAACTTTTGGATTCGGAAACCCAACTTGCTGACTGATGCTTGCCGCAACCAATCGGTTATCTCCAGTGACAATCTTTAAGGAAATACCAAGCTGCTTCAATTCTTCGATAGTCTCGGCGATCTTAGGCTTAGCGGGATCAAAGAGAACCAGGAACCCCAAGAAAGTCATACCAGCTTCGCTGTCCTTGGCAATAAGTTTCTCAGCTCCTATGTCTTTGTAAGCGATTCCCAAAACACGGTAACCTTTGCTGCTTAGATCCTCGAAGCGTTGTTGGATTTGCTTTTGCACATCAGTAATCGGGACAATGGTGCCTTCGGAAGTTTCAACCAAAGTGCATACGTCAAGCACGTTTTGCAGAGCACCTTTGGTGACAATCAGATTTTTGTTATCTTTTGACACTAAAACGCTTAGTCGCTTTCGAATGAAGTCATACGGCACCTCATCGAGCTTTGAGTAGCCAGACGCATCAACAGAAATGCCACAAATGGCTTCATCGATAGGATTTGTAAAACCCGTTTGATTGGAAGCATTGAGATGCGCGTAGAGTTGGGCTTTTTGGCTTGGGTTCCCGTTAAAGTCAAGTATTGACTGTATTTTTATGATGCCTTCTGTAAGGGTTCCCGTTTTGTCGGAACAGAGGACGTTCATGCTGCCAAAGTTCTCAATGGATGCAAGGCGTTTGACAATCACTTTCTGGGTTGCCATGATCTTGGCTCCGTGGGCTAAGTTAATGCTGATAATAGCTGGCAGCAATTGAGGTGTGAGTCCGACGGCGAGTGCTAAAGAAAAGAGAAGAGAATCCAGCACAGAACGGGCAAAATATACGTTTATGGCTAAGGTAACGACAACCAGCACCAACGTTACTTCCATGAGAAGATAACCAAAATGTCGAACCCCATGTTCAAACTCTGTTTCAGGTGGTCTGAGTTTCAAGCGTTCGGAGACTTTTCCGAACTCTGTTTGTAACCCGGTTCCCACGATGACTGCTTGGGCGTCTCCACTAACCACGTTGGTTCCCATGAAAAGACTGTTTGTCCGCTGACTAAGCGGCGTTGCTGAAGGGAGGGTGCCTGCATTTTTTTCAGCCGGGAAAGTTTCTCCAGTCAAAGATGCTTCGTTTACGAAAAGATCTTTTGATTCTAAAACTATGGCGTCTCCTGGTATTAGATCTCCAGCGTTCAGGTGAATGACATCGCCTGGCACGATTTTCTCAACAGGTATTTCCGTTTGATTTCCATCGCGTAATACTGTCGCTTTCGTCTGAACAATCGCCAACAACTTTTCGACAGCGTTTGCGGCGCCCCTTTCCTGCCAGAATCCCAAGAGGCTGCTTATGAGGATAATTGTCAAGATTATAATTGCATTCACAGAATCGCCCAAGAAGAATGAAAGGGCACCTGCAAAGATGAGGATAAGAATAAGCGGGCTCTTGAATTGCGTTAGCAGAAGCGTAAGTGCATCCGATTTTTTCTTGGCCTTAAGAAGATTAGAACCATATTTTGCGAGCCTCTTTTTAGCCTCGTTTTCGGTTAAACCTTTCGACGTCGTCTGAAGTTGCTTAAGAAGCTCAGAAGTAGGAACGCTCCAGAACGAAGATTGATCTTGTTTATCTTGATTATCCAGTGAAAACGCCTGGCAATTGGTCTTATGATTTGCCTAAGATAATTAATTGAAGTCAAGTCTATAAACAGTTTTATTAATTCCTAAGTTGACTGGAAAGCCACGGCAGATAATCCGCGCTAAATGACTCTTTAGACAAGTGAGAAGCAATAAGCAGACATATATGCGATTTTATTTATTAAACGGCCACTTAACCACTCAATAATCCATAATTTCATAATAATTATGAACAAAACTTATCGAGCTTTATATCAACGTATACAATAGTATGAATATCGAAAAAAAGAGTTGAACAAAAATGACAACAAAAATAGAACCCAAAACCCGTCAATACAAAGAAGAAAACGGAGTCGACTATTTGACTTCGGCGTTTGAGGAGGCGGAATAGCCGTGATTGAAGCCAGCCCCATCTTGCTGACAGCATTTGGAACCGGTTCCTTAGCCGCAGCTTTCCTGCATTACCGAAGCAGGAATAAAGCAGCAGCAAATTATGATCTCAATTAACCCCAATTTTAGTTAACAACCAGTTTCGCCTGAAGCAATTTACGTCTCGTTTCAAAAACCACGCCTCTATAATTTAGGTTTGAAACCATAATCTAAAACATAAGTGCGAATGTTTTTATCCAAAACTGACAATACCTATTTTTGAGGTTGCAAACATATGGGTAAAAGTTCAGGTTACGGGAAAGTCATCATATTTGGCGAGCACTTCGTCGTGCATGGGGTTCCTGGGATTGTTTCTGCTACGGACGCAAAAACCGATGCAGAAGTCAACAAAGCCGCCACGGGTATAGTTATAAATGATGAGCGAACGGGCTCGAAGGGATACGCGGAAGAAAAGAAACAGCAACAAATCGAGTCTATCCAGCGCATGCTCAGAGCCATTGGATTGCCGGCAGATACGCCTATGAGCATCTGGATAGGCGGCAACCTGCCCGGGTTCAGCGGACTTGGCGCCTCAGCAGCCAGCAGCGTCGCCATCGCGCGAGCAATCTCCGAAGAGTTCGGAATGGGGCTCTCAGATGAGCGAGTTAACAAAGTTGCTTACGAAGCAGAGAAAGCCTACGCAGGCAACCCATCAGGCATCGACAACACCGCAGCAACCTACGGCGGCTTACTGTGGTTCCGCAAAAACGAGCAAGACGGAACCGAAATCGTTGAAAAGATCACCATGAAAGAACCCGCCGAAATCATAATCGGCAGCACGGGCAAAGTCGCAAACACCAAAGCAATGGTAGAAGGCGTTGCGGAACGCAAAAAACAGAATCCAGCTAGATATAACCTGCTGTTCAAGCGTGCTGAGGAAATAGCTCTTGAAGGCAGAAAAGCGCTGGAAGCTGGCGACCTCAAAAAACTCGGGGAACTCATGGACGAAAACCATACGCTGCTGCAGGGAATCGAGGTTTCAAGCAAAGAACTTGACCTTCTTGTGGACGTAGCGAGAAAACAGGGCGCGTGGGGAGCGAAGTTAACGGGCGGAGGAGGCGGAGGATGCATGACCGCACTGACTCCCGGAAAGGAACTGCAGGAAAAAGTCGCCTTAGCTATAGAGAAAGCTGGTTTTCAAGTTCTGCGGACAAAAATCGGAGCCAAAAAAGCCTAAGTCGAAAAATCATTCGGATTATCGTTTTTCAATCTATCCTAAATGATGTGATAAAAGCAAAGCTTATCTGTGTATGTGTACACATACATAAACCATGGGAACCAAGACTATTTCCATAACAAAAGAAGCCTACGACGCCTTACTCAGAGAAAAGAAGAACAAAGAAAGTTTCACAGAAACGATTCTGCGGATAACAAAAAAGTCAGGAAAAATATCAGATAGTTTTGGCGCTTGGAAAATGAGTGACGAAGAAGAAAAAGCGATTAATTGCGAACTCTCAAAAGGGTGGCATTCGATGCAGGAGAGAATGTCCGCTGAAATGTCTCGACACTGACCTTTTAATAGCGATTCTCAGGGGCAACGAGGACGCATGCAATCAGGTCATGGATCTAAATGAAAACACCAAAGGCGCCACAACGGCTATCAACGCGTTCGAAGTCTTCTACGGTTCATACAGGTCTGAAAGAAAAACCGAAAACACAAATGAAGTAATAAAACTGCTCGAAAAACTTTACGTAATTCCACTTGATCTCGCATCTTCAAAAAGAACCGCAGAGCTGTTAGCAAAACTGGCAGAAAAGGAGCAGATGGTTGACTATAGAGATGCCATGATTGCTGGTGTTGCTCTGGAAAACGATTTAACGCTTGTAACCAGGAATACTTTACACTTCAAGCGAATAAATGGCTTGAAACTGGAGAAATGGTAACCCGTCAGATGGAGATGCTTTCGCCTTTTTCGGGAATACACACTTCTGTAAGGTCAAAGATTTTTTCAGAAAGAGCCTCCGCTTGTGGCAGGTCGCCGTGGACTAGAAGTGTCTTTTTCGGCTTCAGCTTCGTCACTAGCTGAACAAGTTCCAGCTGGTCCGCGTGTCCAGAAAGTTCAATCTGTTCAATTCGAGCCATAACCGGGATTTTATCTCCCTGAGCCGCCCTAAACCATCGCTTTTCTTTGGCCGACTTCAAAGGGCTGTCTACTGGGAGAAAACCTGAAGTTAGAATTATCGTGTTTTCTTCCCCTTCTGCCCATAGTTCCAACAGAGCAAGACTTGCGCCAGCATGCCCAAATCCTGACGTGCAAACGACGATGGCGGGTTCTTCAATTTCTGAGGTTCGCTCTACTGATTTGACGTGCTTGTAAGTGAATGGTTGTTCTTGCTGTTGGATTTGTTTCGTGAAAAGTTGCTTGTTTGAGTTAAAGTGGGCGGTTATTTTGCGTCCGAGCGTGGTAATGACGTAGGCGTTGTAGTGTGGGAGGACGCCGTCTTCCATGGCTTGGTCGATACGTTTTGCCATTTCTTGGCTTCGATGAAACGCGAAGGTTGGGATTAGGATGTTGCCCCACCGCTTCATTGTGCCCGACACCTTCCAAAGAAACTGCTGAGTTAACTCGTCACGTGGGGGTCTGACTTTTCCACCGTACGTCGACTCTGAAACCAGCACGTCAGGCTCGTTTGGGAGCACGTTTAGGTTGCAGCCTTCCAGAATCTCGGTGTCGTGGATGCAGAAATCACCAGTATACAGGATTGTTTTTCCTTCAGAGTGGACGCCAACCATTTTTGCTCCGGCTACATGCCCAGCATTATACAACGTCACATTCATGCCTGGCAACTGCAGATTTTCGCCTGGCAGCCATGAGTCCCTCACTTGATCTGCGGTTTGATTATTAATATTGAACGTGTTTGCTTTTTCGTTTTGGATTTTTATCATGTCTTTTAGGAGGTCAACGGTTATGTCGCGGGTAATTCTAGAACCTACAATCGCCTGCTTTTTCCTGACTTTTGTTAAGCGCAGGAGGCTCCCTGAATGATCCAGATGAGCATGAGTGACAATTACCGCGTCAAAGTTCTTTGGGTACTCGTCAGTTACGCCATCGAGTTTTATGCCGTAGTCCAAGGCGATTTTGGATTGCTCGGTTTCTAGCGCGATGCAGGAGCCGCCGACTTCTTTGGCGGCGCCAAGAACCTTGATTTTCAACTTAGACCTCTCTCTAACATCATCACTTGCGCATAGCAAAGTTTGCGGCTGACGCAGCCAAAAACTGTGGTATACATATGCTTAGGAATTCCAAAAGAGGGAAAACAAAATATTAACTTATTGACTAGGCATTAACTGATTAACTGTAGTTTCTATTGAGTTTCATCTACGTTTAGGCTTTAGGAATATCGTTGGCTCCGTTTCTTGTAAGCTTAAGAAAACTCGTCAGTTGTATTCGTAGCTACGAGTCCTGGTCAAGCGACTTGTTCACCGATGGGTTCACAAAGGGGATTGACTGTTGACCATAGTAGCCACTCAATTGAGACTTGCTAAATGTATTGTTTAAGGTATTTGATGAGGAAACAGTCACACATGCCCGTCCTTAATGAAACCGTATCACTGCGATTGTTTTTTAAGACACGTGTAAATAAGGTGAGAATGAGGCAACTAACTTGGGCTTCAGAAACTTCATTGACCAACTCACCAAAAGCGGCGAATTAACCCGCGTAACCAAACCAGTCTCAACAGAATACGAAATCGCCGGCATAATCGAGGCGCTGGGCGAAAAACCAGTCATGTTCGAGAACGTAAAAGAATCCAGCTATCCAGTCGTGGGCGGCTTGATTTCTTCTAAAGACCTCATCGTCAGAGCAATAGGCACAACAAAAGAGAAACTACTACCCATCTTGTCGGCAGCTATTGAAAAACCCGTAGCCCCCAAACTTGTGACGAAAGCGGAATGCCAAGAAGTAGTCGAAAAAAACGTTGACCTCACCAAGCTGCCCATCATGCGGTTCACGGAGAAAGACGGCGGCAAATACATAGACTCCGCCGTAGCCATCGTGAAAGACCCCGAAACAAAAAACAGAAACATGTGTTTCCACCGCTTAATGCTCCTCGACAAAAACCACTTTGTTCCCAGACTAGTCGAAGACAGAGGCACAGACACCATACTCAAGAAGGCGGGCGGAGAACTCGACATCGCGTTCTGCGTCGGCAACTCGACCGCGGTGCTTATCGCAGCTGCAACTTCGCTCCCAAAGGGCGTGGATGAATTGGGTATGGCTAATGTGCTGGACAAAACGGACCTTGTCAAATGCAAAACCATCGACCTAGAAGTGCCCAGAGAAGCCGAATTCGTTTTGGAGGGCAGAATCACTAAGGAAAAAACCGCCGAGGGGCCTTTTCTGGACCTTACTGGAACTATCGACAAAGTCCGCCAGCAACCCGTCATAGAAATCAAATGCATCACTCACCGCGATAAACCCATTTACCAAACAATTCTAGCAGGCAGAAACGAACACAAATTCCTAATGGGAATGCCCAAAGAACCCACAATATTCAATGAAGTCAACAAGGTCTGTCAATGCAAAGACGTCTACATAACGCCGGGCGGGTGCAGTTGGCTTCATGCGGTCGTTCAGATTCACAAGGTGAACCCTGACGATGGGAAGAAAGCGATTGCTGCTACGTTTGAAGGGCATAAATCACTCAAACACTGCGTCATCGTGGATGACGACATCAACATCTACGACCTCAATGACGTGGAGTGGGCGATTGCAACGCGGTTCCAAGCAGATAAAAACGCAGTCATTTTGTCTAAGCAACCAGGTTCCTCGCTGGACCCGTCTGGAGACCTCTCGGAGGGCAAGAAAGCCACAACCGCCAAAGCTGGTTTAGACGCAACCATTCCTTCCGAAAACACTGGCAAAGGCTTTACAAAAGAGCAATACCGAAAAGTTGATTTGAAAAAGTTCCTACCTTGATAACCCATGAAACTGACTAAACAAGAACAGCGCATGCTCGACGGCGAAGAAGGCTACGCCGTTCGCAAAAGCATGGAGATCCTTGTTGCTTTGGGCGACATTTTTGGCGCGGAAAGCCTCATCAAAGTCGGCTCTGTGCAAGTTGCAGGCGTCTCTTATCATAACTTGGGCGACGCGGGACTCGAATTCCTCAACGAACTCGCCAAAGACGGCAAAGTCCGCGTTCTAACTACCCTCAACCCGGCTGGTATGGATTTGGAAAACTGGAAGGCGCTTGGAATCAGCGAAGACTTTGCAGTCAAACAAAACCAAGTTATCGATGCTTTTGAGCGGATGGGCATACTCATCAGTTGCACCTGCACCCCTTATCTTATCGGCAACCTGCCAAGGTATGGCGAACACGTCGCCTGGTCCGAATCCTCAGCCGTCACGTTTGCCAACAGCGTTCTCGGGGCGAAAACAAACCGTGAAGGCGGACCATCCGCGCTCGCGGCGGCTTTCGTCGGCAAAACTCCCTGCTACGGACTACATTTAGACGAGAATCGCGTTCCAGACGTACACGTTAAGGTTGATGCAAAACTCTCAAAGCTTTCGGATTGGGGTGCGTTGGGCTATGCAATTGGGAAAAAGGCAGAAAACAAAATCGCCTACATCACTGGCATCAAAGAAGCCGATGTAGATGAGTTGAAAAGCTTTTGCGCCTCGGTCGTAACTTATGGAGCGAAACCGCTTTTCTTTATGAAAGGCATAACGCCAGCCTCCGAAAACGTGAACGCGCCCAAAGAAACAGTAACAGTTAAGCAAAGTGACCTCCAAAACGCCTACGACAACATAAACGACCAAGTCACTGACATAGACTTCGTCTGCGTGGGCTGCCCCCATTGCAGCATCAAAGAAATCGCCCAAATCGCGGACCTAATCAAAGGCAAAAAAGTTAACGAAAACACGGAGCTATGGGTTGCTACGTCGCGGACAGCGAAGCAGTTGGCGGACAAGCGTGGTTACACTCAAGTCATTGAGGCTGCGGGCGGCAAGTTCGCGTGCGACACCTGCATGGCAGTTGCTCCATTGAAGGGCAGATTCAAGGCATTGGCGACGACGTCGGCGAAGGGATGCTTCTATTCAAGACAGAACCTCATGAAAACAAAAATGGGAGGTTTAGATGAATGCGTGAACGCAGCGGTGACCGGAAAATGGAACAGCTAAAAGGCAGAATAATCTACAAGGGGAAAGCTGAAGCCGAAGCGCTGACAACGACGCAGCCCATTTCATTCTATGGCGGGGTAGACCCCAATACAGGAGTCGTCATCGAAAAAGGGCACCAACTACAGGGCATTAGTGTTAAGGGCAAAATCCTAGTGTTTCCGCAGGGCAAAGGCTCCACAGTCGGCAGCTACACGCTTTACAGGCTCAAAAAGAACGGCGTCGCACCCTCCGGCATGGTAAACCGCGAATGCGAAACCATTGTAGCCGTAGGCGCCATAATCAGCGAAATCCCCTGCGTAGACAAAGTAGACATAACCAAAATCAGGACTGGCAGCAAAGTCCGAATAGAAAACGACACCGTAACCATCACATAGACACAAAAGACGAATAAATCACTCGTTTCATGCCCATCTCGTTTTTGTTTCCTTAATTTGCTTGATATGCTTGTCGTCCGTTAAAACAAATTCCGAAGAAGTCGCCATCGCAGTTGCCGCAATGATCGCGTCCCCTGTAGGCAATTCTGCGTATTTACACCGGAGTTTGGCAGCTGCAATCCCTATGTGACCATCGAGGTTCACCACGTTAAAGTTTAGCTTGAGAACAGAGTTCACTCTGGTGTCTGCGACTTCTTTACCTAACTTTTCCATTTGAAACTGGTAGAATTCATGAATCACGATCGAAGGAATGAAGCCTACGTTTCCTTTTCTTTCAAGAGTTTCAATAGCTCTTCTGGACCACTTTCTGAATTCTTCATCTTTGCTTTCAAGACTAACCATGAAGAAGCGAGTATCAAATACGGCTCTCATCCAGTATCTACATCTTCCGACCGTATTTGGTCCAATCGGGCCAGTGTCTTTTTCACATTGAATCGTTCTGCATCTATGCCTATAAGATCGACAAATCGAGGAGTCACTTTGAGCGAAATACCTGTGGGAGAATCTTCAATTGTAACTGTCATTCCCTGCTTTATTCCGTACTTCCGCCTCAAAGCAACAGGAAGCGTCACTTGTCCTTTACGAGTGACCAATACATCCATGGTTGAACAGCATCTCCAAGTACAACTTGGATCATTAAGTACAACTTATTGCTTTCGGTTGTGCCAAAAGAACCAATAAGTTCGCAAATTCTTAAGGATTAAACGGAGCCTTGAAAAGGGAAGCGTCCGTTGCTCGGTAAGGCTTTTCAATAAGCGCCCCAATATTCAGGTGAAGGAGCACATAAAGATGAGCGCCGCAAAACCAATAATCCTAAAACTCGGCGGATCCGTCATAACTGACAAAGACGGAGAATTGGCCGCCAAAACCGAAGACATAAACCGCATAGCTGAAGAAATAAAACGCTCAAACACAGAAAGTCTAATCATTGTGCATGGCGGCGGAAGCTTCGGGCATCCAACAGCCAAGAAGTATGGCATAAAAGAAGGAATGAAGACCCCCGAGCAGAAGCTGGGTTACGCTGAAACCCACCACGTCATGACTGTGCTAAACGGTTTGATTATGGATGCGTTGGTTTGGCATGAGATCCCTTCTCTCAGCATCACTCCCTCTTCATGCGTCCTTACCGACAACGGCAGGATAAGCCATTTTGACGAGACAGTTCTGCAGAAGTGTTTGGAGATGGGGTTTGTTCCCGTGCTCTATGGTGATGCGGTTTTAGATAACAAACTCGGATTCACAGTCCTCTCGGGCGACCAGTTAGTGGCTTATTTGGCGGTGAAGTTGAAGGCGGAGAAAATCGTGATTGGCGTCGACACCGATGGCTTATACGAAGCCGACCCCAAAGTTGACAAAACCGCCAAACCCTACCTGAAACTAAACTTGGAGCAGCTTAAGAAGGTGCAGGCGAAGATTGGCAAAGCCCAAACCATTGACGTCACAGGCGGGATGGCTGGCAAAATCGCCGAGTTAATCCCCGCGGTCGAAGCTGGGATTCCAATGCAAATCATAAACGCCACCCGAAACCTGCGCGTACAACGAGGGTTGACGGGCGAGCGGATTGAGGGCACCATAATCGAGAAGGCTTAAAATGGCTGAGGAAACCCGACGGCGCAAAGCTGACCACATAAAAATCTGCCTAGACGAGAAAGCCCAAGCCAAGCTAGCCACAACGGGTTTCGAAGACATCCACTTCGTGCACAAATCGCTGCCCGAAATTGACAAACAGAAAATCGATTTGTCAACATGCCTTTTCGGCCACAAGTTTAACGCGCCAATAATCGTTGGTGCCATGACGGGGGGAACGGCGGAAGCAGAAAAAATAAACGCCAATATCGCCCATGCAGTCGAAAACTTAGGGTTAGGAATGGGTGTGGGAAGCCAAAGAGCTGCCATCGAAAACCCAAAGTTGGCTGAAACTTTCTCAATTGCAAGGAAAAAGGCGCCGCGCGCGTTCCTCATCGCAAACATAGGCGGAGTGCAGCTTGTGAACGGATACGGCGCCAAAGAGGTGCGAAAAGCCGTGGATATGATTGGCGCAGATGCGGTCGCTATTCACCTGAATGCTTTGCAGGAAACAGTTCAGCCCAACGGACAAACAAACTTTGAAGGAGTTCTCGCGAAAATCTGCGAAATCGCATCTGAACTCTATGTGCCCGTCATCGTTAAAGAGACGGGTTCAGGCATCGCGGCGGAGGAAGCTAAGAAGCTTGAGGCAGCCGGAGTGAAAGCTATTGATGTGGGCGGTTTAGGCGGCACCAGCTTCGCTGCAGTAGAGTACTACCGCACCGAGAAAGAGGAGCACAGCGTTCAACGTTTTCTGGGGGAAGCTTTCTGGGATTGGGGTATCCCTACTGCTGCAAGCACGGCCGAAGTAACGCAAACTGTGAAAGTTCCAGTCATCGCATCTGGCGGCATGCGCAATGGCACTGACGCTGCTAAAGCGTTGTCAATTGGGGCTTGTTTAACAAGCTTCTCGCAACCGATACTTCAGACCGCAGTTAAAAGCGCCGCTGAAACAGAAAATTTACTAGCCCTCATCATTGAAGAATTGCGGAACGTAATGTTTCTTGTGGGCACCAAAAACGTTGAACAATTGAGGCAAACACCTCTGGTTGTCACCGGAAAAACAAGGAAGTGGCTCAAGGACAGGGGCTTTAACATTGAAGGTTACGCCAGAAGAGGAGCACTTTGAAAGTGGATATAGAAAAGTTCCTCGCCGAAAAGGCAACGCTCATAGACAAAACCATCGAAAAATACATACCCAGAAAATACACCAAAGACGCCATTCTCTTCCAAGTTGACCCACCAAAATACTGCTACAACGTCGAAACAATCAACAAGGCGATTGCTGACCCCATATGGGATATGCTAGACCGAGGTGGCAAACGCTGGCGTCCCGCATTGTTTTTGCTCATTTGCGAAGCTTTGGGTAAGGAGCAGGATTTCTGCTTAGACTTCGCAATAATTCCCGAAGTCGTGCATAACGGCACTCTTGTTGTGGATGACATCGAAGATTCTTCAGAAGTGAGAAGAGGGAAACCCTGCACTTACAAAATCTTTGGCCTAGACATCGCCGTGAACGCGGGAAACGCCATGTATTACCTGCCATTGGTGCCGCTTATGGAGCAAAAGAACAAGATTCCAACGGAACAACTACGTGATGTCTACGAGATTTACGTTCAAGAAATGATTAATCTTAGCATCGGACAGGGTATGGATATCGCATGGCACCGCGGACTTGCCAACGCCGACCAAATAGACGAAGACGACTACTTGCAGATGTGCGCTTACAAGACGGGCACGTTGGCACGAATGTCGGCAAAAATCGCAGCAACATTGTCAGGTGCGGATAGGCAACTCGTGATCAGGCTAGGAACGTTCGCTGAAAGCATAGGCGTAGCCTTCCAGATGCAAGACGACATCTTGGACTTAACCGGAACCGAGTTTGCTAGGAAGAAGGGCGGGTTGGGGCAGGATATTACTGAGGGCAAGCGAACGTTAATAGTTATTCGAACTCTCAAAAACGCCAAACCTAAAGACAAGAAACGGCTTATCGAGATTTTGAATATGCACACTTCGGACCAGAAACTGAGGGACGAAGCCATAGCCGTGATGCAAAAGAACAACGCTTTTGACTACGTGAAGCAGAAAGCTGACTCGATGGTGGAGAACAGCTGGAAAGAAGTTGACAAACTTCTCAAATCGTCCGCGGGCAAGGAAAAATTAAAAGCCTTCGCGGAATTCTTGATAAAGAGAAGCATCTAACTTCACGAGCGAAAAACGTTATGCTACGAGACAACGGGGAACTAACGGAACTTATCAGGAAAATCGCCCTTCTAAACGCCGTGCAACACGACGGCAAAGCACAGGCAGGACCAATTGTTGGAAAACTTCTGGGAGAAAAGGCCGAGCTTCGCAGCCAAGCTAAAGAACTAACTGCGTTAGTTAACGAGGTTCTGGCTGAAGTCAACGCTCTTCCGGTTGACGAGCAAAAACGCATTGTTACAGAAAAGTGGCCTGAAACTCAAGAGAAGAAAGAGAAAATTGAAGAAGAAAAACATCTGCCGCCACTTCCGAACGCCGAAAAGTACAAGCAGATTGTTACCCGGTTCTCTCCGAATCCAGATTGTGTTCTGCACTTGGGTTCCGCAAGAGCTATCCTGCTAAGCCACGAATATGCTCGCATTTACAGCGGCAAATTCATTTTGCGCTTTGAAGACACTGACCCCAAAGTCAAACGGCCTGGCTTGGAGTTTTATCCGATGATTCGAAATGATTTGGCGTGGCTGGGCTGCAAGGTTGACGAAGAATACATCCAAAGTGACCGCATTCCCATTTATTACGAGTACGCGCAAAAACTCATCGCGGATGGCAACGCTTACATCTGCACTTGTGTACCCGATGAGTTCCGCAAAAAAAGCTTGCAAAGTGAACCATGCCCCTGCCGTGACTTGCCGACCTCGGAGCAGCTGGAACGTTGGCAACTCATGTTAAACGGTGGTTACAAAGAGGGCGAAGCTGTTCTGCGCGTCAAAACCGACCTCAACCACCCCAACCCTGCCGTGAGGGATTGGCCTGCTATGCGGGTCATCGACTCCAAACGATATCCTCACCCCCGAGTCGGCAGCAAATACAACGCTTGGCCTCTCTACAACTTGGCGGCAGGTTTAGACGACCACCTACTTGGAATCACTCATATAATCCGCGGAAAAGAGCACCTCACCAATGGCGTCCGCCAAGAATACATGTACAAACACCTCGGCTGGGAATACCCACAAGCCATCCACTACGGCAGACTCAAAATCACAGGCGCGTTCCTCAGCAAAAGCAAGATTGTAGCGGGTGTGCGAAGCGGCGAATTCACAGGCTGGGACGACCCCCGACTCGCAACCTTCGCAGCATTGCGCAAGCGAGGCATAACTCCTGAAGCAATAAAAAAAATGATAATAGACGTAGGACCCAAACCCGCAGACGTCACCCTAAGCTGGGAAAACCTGTACTCTTATAACCGTAAAATCATAGATCCACAAAGCAACCGTTACTTCTTCGTGGCAGACCCCGTCAAACTCGAAGTCAAAGGCTTACCCAAAACCTTCAACGCAAAGTTACCGCTGCATCCTGAGCACCCCGAGAAAGGCTACAGGGAATACACAGTGACGCCAAACAAAGACTGCCAATCCGCCCAGTTCTGGATAGCCAGAAAAGACCTCGCAAACATGGAATCTGGAAAGATTGTGCGGTTGATGGAGCTGTTCAACGTCAAAATCGAAGTCGTGTCCGAGGGTTTGGTGGAGGCGGTTTTCCAGAGCGAATCCTACGAGGACATCCGCAAAACCAAGGCGCAACTCATCCAGTGGATACCCGTCGGCGAAGAGTACCCCTGCAGCGTCATCCTCCAAGACGCCTCAGTAGTGGAGGGCTATGCGGAGAGCGCGTGCAAAACGTTAAAGCCAGACGCAGCCATACAGTTCGAAAGGTTCGGCTTCGTCCGAGTAGACAACGTTGCAGAGAAACTAACGGTCTACTACAGCCACAAATAGGAAGAAAAACCCATGCGCAAACAAGACAAAGCAATCATCTGGGCAGCATACTTTGACGCAAACAAAACCCGAGAAGAAGGCAGACGCGTACCCAAACCGCTTGCTGTGCCCGGTCCGAGAATTGTGGAAATCGAGGAAGCCACCGCCAAACTCGGGTTGGAACACGAGTTGGTTCCCAACAAAGGCTACCCCAAAACGCCCTGGAGCAAAGCAGGCATGCTGCTGGTAGAGAAGAAAGGCTCAAAAGAGCAAGTCATAAAACAGATTGCCAAGCAACTCCAGAAAGCCAGAAATGAAGCGCCCAAGCAATAAGGCGACCAAAATTCTCCCTTTTCCAGAATTATTTTGGCCATCAAGGTCTTAGAGTGATTCATTGGAAGAACCTGTATAGATAGGGTTCAATCTAGAGGTCTTTGAAGCATACGATTCTCGGAAATCTTAGAGAGGTAGGGGCAGACCAAAAAATATGTACCCTACTTAAAATAACAAAAACTTAGAGAGGAGGAGTTGGATTTAGGATTTTGTTTCTTTGGCAGCCATCAAAACCGCGTTGATTACGCCGTCGTTGCCGGGCCTGCTTGTGACTTTCGCCATGCCTAAGCCAGTTTCGATTTCTGCGCCCTTCGTGATTACGCCTCTGCGGTTGTAATCCACGTTTGCTGGGTTGCGGACAACGCGGACAATTTCGGTTTTCTCGGTTTTGCCGCTTTTCTTGTCGGTGACTGAAGCATATTTTTCTTTTAAGAGCTTGATTTTGGTGTTAGCGCCAAAGCCCCGGGTAGTCTTGCGTTTGGGTTCGCCAAGGGTAGTTTCTGCGGGGAACGTGCCTTGCTCAAACTTGCGTTTGCCGCGGCTCATTGGTTTTCTGCCGCCAGAGCGTTTCTTCTTTTGTAAGTTACCGTGCCAAACTGACATTTCATTTTCCCTTTGTGACTGTTAAGTTCGAGTATTCCACTTAGAAAGGTGGTTTTAAATATAAACGTATCCGTTGCTAAGGTTGCGGTTCATCCTTTAAAGCTTCGCCAAAGATGCGTTTGAGGTCCCGCTTCATCGTTGTCATGTCCATCGTTAACCCAAAGTAATCCGCGAAGTAATCCGTCGTCTTCAAAACTATGCTGCGCCCGTTCCGCTCCGTTGCAACCAAACCCATGTCCTTAAGCAGCTTCACGTGACCGTAAGCATGTTGCCCACGAACCTCAATTACCCGCTTCGAAGTAATCGGCTGCCGATAAGCGATGTAACTAAGCGTCTTTAGCGGACCTGCAGAAAGCAACGGACGATTCACCAACCGCTTAATCAGCGGCGTGAACTCGGATTTCACTTGCATCACGTAACGCTCGTCTTTAAGACGCAAAATCTCCATCGCGGTGTTTCTTGCTACGTATTCTTCAGTCAAGACCTCCATAAGCTGCTCCGCTTTCTTCTTAGACCGAGTTGTCAAAACTGAACGTAGCTCGTTAATGTCCAAAGGACGCCCAGCAACATACAAAGCAGCCTCCAAAAGAGACAGATTATGCAGCTTTTTCTCCTCTGCATCAGACATTTCTACGCTCAGGCTGGTCCCATTCGGACGAACATTTTCTGTCGGCTGGGACTGCGGCGGAGCTCCTGTCTGTCGCTGAAGCGAAGACGCTGCCGACGATTCAGGTACCTGCTCGGTTTTTTCAGGATTCGGATTCAAGTTTGGCGTTTGGTTGTTTTCCAATCTTCAGGTTCCCCACGGTGATATAGATTTCTTCGGTTTCCTCATCCTGCCATAACAAAATCAACCCGTCCTGCGCAAGAAACAGCAACAAGATGAACGCGCGGACAGCCTCAATCCTTGGCAACCCCTTAATCAGGTTCGTAAATTGGATTATGCCAGCGCCCTTCACTAAGTCCAAGAGATGAGCATACAGCTTATCCATTTGCGATTCAAGTTCTGCCATGAACTTGTCGAATTGAGGCATCAAATCAGAGGCTTGGGGAAGTACAGGTTGAGCGACGACGCGGTCGATGGCAGCTAATTTTTCTCCCTTCAGCACCTCGTCGAGAACTGCAAGCAGATGCTGAATAGTGGTTGAAGTTAATTCGTGGCGAAGAGGCAGAAACAGCGGAGGTGGCACGAAGTCAGTTGGCATTTTGGGCGGCGCAGGAGGCTCTTGTAGAGTGAGCAGAAGCTTGGATTTCATGAGATAAATTAATGCGGAAGAATCCAAAGCCACACCTGAAGCGCGGAAGTCTACTTTTCCGTTGTGCTCCATTTCTGAAAGAAACTGTCTGAGTAGGAACGCAATGTTCACGTTCCAAGGGGTCAGTTTTTCTAGGCGGTTTATGTCGAAGAGAATGTTGATTGGCGGTCGCAGGTAGAAGGGACGCCTAGTCATTGTTTCAGTCATCGGGCTTCCTCCATAAATTTCGCCGATATGACGGCGGAAACGCCGTTGCGCTCGTAAACACCATAAACTTTCTGGGCTCTATTCACCATTTCAGGCTTAAGCGTGACAACTACGAATTGGGTTTTCTCCGACTCATCCAAGAAAAGCTCCGCAAGCTTGGTCGTGTGGAAAGCATCCAAGTGCGCATCCACCTCGTCAAACACATAAAATGAAGCAGGAGAGAAATCCTTCAACGCAAAGATGAAAGCAACAGCAGAAACCGAACGTTCCCCACCACTGGCACCACTCACAACGATGTTGGGCTTGTCGGGAAACTGCACAATCATATCTATACCGCCCACAAAGGGTTCCTCAGGATTCTCCAACTTCAATGCCGCATTTCCCCCTCCGGTAAGCTTGGCGAAGTATTTTGTAAGGTTGGCGTTGATTTTGTGGAAGGCATCCATGAAGACCTTGCGCTTCTTGGCTTCAATCTGATCCATGAAAGCCACAATCGCCTGCTTTTCGCGCTCCAACTCGTTTAATCGCAACGATAATTCTCGGTATCTGGAAATTTGTTCGGCATAGTGGGAAAGGGCAAGTTGGTTTATGGCGCCGATGCGGTCCAGTTCAAAACGCATCATCTGCATGCTGGTTTGAGCCTCCTCAACTTGCTTAAATGTTGTCTCAAGAGGCTTCTCATAGCCCAGCAGTTTAAGCTGGGTCTGATACTGACTAAGCTGCAAACGCGAAGTCTGAATACTCAACTGCAACTGATTATACAACTGAAACGCCTGCTCATACTCAGTATCCAAAGAACGCAACAAGGCATCAATCGAGTCGATTTGAGAAGTGAACGTCTTGGAATCTTCCCTTGCCGAAAGCACGGCGTTTGAAAGCTCCATCCGGGTTTTATCCTGCTCTGCCAACTCCGTTTTTAGGATTTCCCGCTCTTGGTTAGCTTCCGCAACTTCTTTTTCCACTTTCTTTTGCTGCTGCTCAAACTTGGACAATTGAATTTTTATGTTCTGGTACCCAGTTCTCAAAACGTTATCGAACTTTGATTGCAACGTAGACACTTCTGTTTGGATGGAACCAAGTTTCTGCCGAAGCGTATTCGTTTCTTCGCCGATGGTTTCCCGCTTAACCTCAAGCTCCTGTATGTGGCTCACATCGGTTTTTCGCTTTAAGTCGGCAAGTTCAATTTGCAGCTTTTCGACGTTCTTCCTCACTGTGTCCCTTTCCGACTTGAACAAATTCATGTGGCTTTTTTCGACTTCAATTTCCTTCTCGATTCTGCTACGGAACTTCTCCACACGTCGCAGGTTAATCTGAGTCCTCTTAACGCTACGTTTCACCCGAACCATTTCCCGATCCAGGGTGCCGACGGCTTCTGAGATGCGAGTGATTTCTATTCTGGATCGCCCAATTTCTTCCTCGAACGTTTCGATATCTGTACCTCGCTGGGTCAAGTGGGTCTGAAGAGCTTTCACGGCTTCATCAAGACTTTTGATGGCGTTTTCGCTGGGAATAATGGTGGAGAAATCTATTGGAGCACGATAATACCCGCCTTCAAACGCGCCAGGTTCATAGAGGTCCCCGTTGATTGTAACCGCTCGGTAGCCTTGATTTGAGAGGGCAAAAGCGATTTTGTCGTCAGCAACAATCAACGTGTCCCCGTACACGTAAGTCACTGCGGGTTCGGCACTTTTGTCGCATTTCACAAACGCAGAAGCAACACCGATGATTCCTTCGCGAGCGGGAGGATTGAAAGCTTTCGGGCTCGTAACACCCTGAAGCGGGATAATCTTAATTCGCCCCAGCTTCATCCTCCGCAAGGTCTCAGTACACATGAAAGCAGAATCCATGTCCCTAACGACTACCGCATCTAACCAGCCAATCGCTGAGGCGTCTAATGCTTTCTTGAAGTTCTTATCAATCTTAATCAGATCTCGAAGGCGCCCAAAAACCCCCGCGATGACCCCTAAATCGCCAAGCTCCTCAATGCTACGCAGAGCTTTCTCTTCCGCCGCCACCGTTTCAGCAAGCTCCCGCTGAGCAACAAACTCTATGACCGCCTCTTTGGCGGAATTTGCGATTTTGCCCGCTTCCACAATTTCTCTCTGGGCAACCTCCCGTTGACCCTGCCGTTTCTCGATGGTTTTTTCAAGAGCTTTAAGCTGGATTTTTTGTTCTTTCTGGACTTTGCCCAGTTCGGTCAGGGAAGTCTCAACTTCTGCAAGAGTTGCTGTGAAACGTTCTTTTCGATTGCTAAGTTCACGTAGTCTGCCCGTGCTGCCTTTAACAAAGGTTTTCGCTTTAGAGTACTCTGACCTTAAATAGCCAAGCCGTTTGTTGTGGTTTTCTATATGAAGCTCGATTTCGCGGGTTTTCTTGCTATTGTCCCCCAAATTGCCCCAAAGCTGCGCGGTTTCCTGAGCTAAAGCATCATGCTCCGACGTTTTTGTAGTAATCTGGGCTTGCAACTCTTCAAATGCCGCACGCTGCTTTCGTATGCCAAGTCGGTTCTGCTGAATCTCCTTGCGAAAACTCTCGTACTGCTGAACGCTGTTTTCCCTAACCCGCCTGAAACTTTCCATACTGGCTTGCCCAGAACTAATTTTCGAGTTAAGCTCGGAAAGTCTAGATTTTAATTCGCCCACCCGGATCTGAACCTTCATCACTTGGGATCCGCCATCACCCACAACTTCAGAACTGATTCTGCGCCATTCACCCTCAGCTGCCCTACGCTTATTTCGGTGATTGTCGCGAATTTCCTTGAGCTTATCAACCTTGACTTTGGCTTTTTCTGCCTGAACAGTTGCTTCCTCTGCTCTTATCGCCAGTTGGGTAACGTCGTGGCTGACTTTGATGGCTTCGAACTTTTTGATTTCGTTTTGGATGAAGTTAGAACGTTGGAGCTGGTTGCGTTCTCTCTCCAAGTCGTCGACACGTTTTTGGACTTCATCGATTCGCCCCATGGCGGTTCGGATAGATATGTCGGCAGTGCGGAGTTTTTCTTCTGCGCCTGCTTTTTCTGCGTCGTATTGTCCGATGCCAACTAGATCTTCAATTATTTTTCGGCGTTCGGGCGGAATAATATCTGTTAACCGCGTGATTGTTCCTTGGGGGATAATGTTTTGGTTAGCGCTACCTATCCCTGCGACACCCAGAATTTCTACCACATGCTGCCTAGTGATTCTTCTGCCGTTCAACCTGTAAACGCTTTGGCCATTTCGGTAGACTTCACGGCCAATGGTAACGGTTGTCGTGTCCACCGGCATTATACCGTCTGTATTGTCGAATTGAATAATTACTTTTGCCATTTTGGATTTTTCTAAATTGGCTTTTTCGCTGCCGTGAAAGATAAGTTTTGAGGCGTTTTCTGCGCGGAGCCTTCGTGTGCTGAGTTCGCCTAGGCTAAAAAGCAGTGAATCCATAATGTTGGTTTTGCCGCTTCCGTTTGGTCCCGTTATAACTGTGAAGCCCTTATCTAGGTTTACTTTTACGGTTTGGGGTCCGAATGACTTGAAGCCTTTTAGCTCTATACGTTTAATGTAGGGCATTCACATTGCTCTCTGTTTGCTCGAAGCGTTGCAACCTGTTAGTTAAACAATTCCTTGTGCATTCTTATAAAAGCTATCACCTTAAGAACCTTTAACAATTACGTTGGAAAAACTGAGGTAAACCGGAAAATTATTAATAAGGCGCTGAGAGTGATGAAAGAAAAAGGTGACTATGAAACGAGTTTTTTCAAGTTAGGCATGGATAGAATCCAAGAAGCCTTAGTATTTGGGTTAATGCTGGTGTTTATCTTCGCCGTGGTTTATTCGGGCATGGACTGGACATACAAGATAGGCATAGGAGTACTCGTGTTCACGCTCGTTACGGTTGCGACGATGGCTAATCAGGCGTTAAAGATTCAGCGGGAACAAGACAAAAAACGAAAACAATAAGGTATGTTCGTTTAGGTCGAACAATACTCTTTGAAAGATTGCAGAAACTATTCCACTCCACAAAACACCCATTTGTATAACCAGACATGGGAGAAATCTTTTCTTCACCATAGCTAAAAAAATAACCTCCATAGAATTCGCAAAGCCCAATATAGG
Source organism: Candidatus Bathyarchaeota archaeon (assembly GCA_017883615.1). Classification (GTDB taxonomy): domain Archaea; phylum Thermoproteota; class Bathyarchaeia; order Bathyarchaeales; family Bathycorpusculaceae; genus JADGNF01. Next base: position 5,421 of record JADGNF010000031.1, on the reverse strand, counting down.
TAGAAAAGTTACCTTTGCCAAAGCCTCCACGGCTAAGTTGAGGCTTTCAAGAGCCAGTCCTAAGTGAATTCTTTTCTTTCAAAAAACAGCAAACCGAGAACCGCTGTTACTATGAAGTAGATTGCTATGATTACGAGGCCTTCAGGGACGGTTGAGTTAAAGGTTGATAGAGAGAATCCGCCTCTTGGACCTGCATTTAAGACAGTTTCATGCTGAGGATAAGGCACTTGCAGCACATTCCCAATTATTCCCGCGCCATAGGTTATGATAAACCAAGGCTCAACTTGTATTAGAGGCAGAACTAAGCTTCCCAGAAGGTTGAACACGAACAAGAAAAGAATCACGGTCACAAGTATTGAAATTGAACTGCTCTTGAATAGCGAGCTGAAGAAGAACGTAACCCCAAGAACCGCTGCAAGATAGAACCATGCAAAAATGAATGACTCAACAAATTGAAATGGAATGCCAGAGCCATGCGCCAACCCATTGCCGACAGTTATGCCGGTGAACACGAGAAACATCAAGGATGCAGCTATGAAAGCGCCCACCCATTTTCCTACATAAATAGATGACCGCCTAATTGGGTTTGGAATTCCAAAATAACCAGTCTTGTTCTGGAACTCACCAGAAATGGCGTCGCCTCCGAAGAAAATACCTGAAAGAATAATCACGAAGTTTATGGAGTTTCCCCACCAGGTTGAATAAAACGCGTAGGGAGAAAGGGAAGATGAAGTAAAAGCTTCAGGACGGAAATAAACTAGAGCAGTGAGAAGCGCGCCAATCAAAACTGTGATTATGAGTAGCACGAAGAATCTGCGTGATCTAAAGTAATCAAGGAAAGTGTATTTTGTGATTATTCCAACTTGCGCCATGCTACTTGGCACGGTATTTCCGAAGATGGGCTGTGTTTCAGTCATATCAATCACAACGTGTCCTTTATTAGTTTAAGATAAGCGTCTTCAAGCTCAGACGATGTTGGTTTGAAGCTGACTACTCCAATGTTTAAACGCACCAAGTCGTCCAAAAGCCGTTCTTGGACATCCAGACCACCGCTGAACTTTATAATGAGGGTCTTGGCGTCTTTTTTCTCTGCACCCATAACATCAGGAAAACGAGCAATTGTGTTAGCCAACAAGGCTTCATCGATGGCATGCTGCAGCCCAACCTCAACAGCGTTTCCGCCTCCTGAAAACTTCGCAGTAACGTTTGGGATTGTATCATAAACGATTAGTTTGCCGTGGTCAATCATGGCAACTTCGTCACAAACATCCGAAACCTCGCTTAAGAGATGTGAACTCATGAAAATCAGTCGCTTCTTACTTTTTAGCGATTTAACGATGTCTCGGACTTCACTCATACCTCTTGGATCAAGACCCGTTGTGGGCTCATCCAAAAGCAAGATACTAGGGTTGCTAAGCAAGGCGGAAGCGATGCATATTCTCTGTTTCATTCCTTTAGAGAACTTACCAACTCTTTTATCCATCCATTCCTGCATACGTACGTCTGCAACGGCTTCTTCAATTCTTTTCTTACGCTCAGAAGCAGGCACGCCCCTAATCTCAGCTATCATCGTGAGTCCTTCACGAGGCGTCAACGAAGGATAAATCTCTGGGGTTTCAATCAGAGTCCCAACGGACGCCAGCGCCTTTTTCTTTTCTGTGTGTACATTTATGCCGTTTATTAATGCCTGCCCAGACGAAGGCCTGATTAGGTCTGTGAACATTTTGAGAGTAGTGGTTTTTCCCGCGCCGTTTGGACCAAGAAACCCAACGCATTTTGACCCCTCAATCTTCAGGTTCAGATTTGAGACGGCGACGAAAACACCGAATTTTTTGGAAAGATTCACGGCTTCTACGGATGGATTTGACACGACGACCACTTACCTCGTTCTCTCAGTTATGTCCACTATTTCTACCTTGTCATCATCCTTCTGAACACTGGAACCGCAATTGCAGTCATGATAGCTCCGAAGGCTATGAGGATAATGATTTCAGTGGATATTGCTGATATACCAGCGCCTAGTACCATGACTTTGCGCATAGCATCTGCGGCGTAAGTTAGCGGCATAAATTTGGCGATGTCCTGCATGTACCATGGCATGGTCTGTATTGGGAAGAAGACGCCGCTTAGGAACATCATAGGGAACATCAACGTCATCATGAGCATTTGCGCGGTCTCTTGGTCCTTCGTGAAGGAAGTTATCACGATGCCTAAACCAACGAAGCTGAACACTCCTAGCAGTAGAAGCGCGAACACGAGCAGGATACTACCTTGTATCGCAACGCCGAATAAGCCAATAGCCAAAACCAGTATGATGACGCCTTGGAGAAGACCGCGGGCGGTTTGACCTAAAGTCTTTCCTAGAATGATGGACAGCCTGTTTATGGGTGCCACCATCATGCCGTCCATGGTGCCAACTTCTTTTTCCTGTGAAATCGCAACGGGCAACCCGGTCATAACGCTCATCATCACGGTCATAGCCATGATGCCGGGAGCGACGAAATCGAAGTAGTTTGTTGTTCCTGAGACTACTCCCTGCAACTGAATGCTATATGGATTAACGACTGCTAAAGCGTTGGTTGCGTTTAGACTTTGAACGTTTTTCTGTGCAAGTACCGTGCTTAGTTGTTCGATGTAGAGTTGGCTGTAACCATTGATCTGCGCGGATATCTGCAGGTTAGAGTTGTCGGTTATGACGATGACTGTGCCTTGTTCTCCAGTCAGGATGCTCTGAGAGAAGTTGCTGGGAATCACGATGCCGCCTTCAAGGTCCCCTCTCTGAACCATGTCTTTAATGTCAGCCATAGTAGTGACGTTGGAAAAAGCCAGAAAGTGGGTCTGGTTGTTCATAATCTCCAACCCCATAATGAAAGTCTGGCTTGGAAGAGTTGAGTTGTTAAAGCCTGAGTCCTCATTAACTATGCCAACAGGTAAGTTAGCACCTGTACCTCCGTTGGAAGGGTAAATGAAGCCAACCATAACCATCATGAACAACGGCATCACAATAAGCAGAACCAAACCTAATCGGTTCCGGAACAGTTCAGTGAGGTCTTTCCAAGCAATTCGCATTGAATGTGAAAATAGTGTTTTTGCTCCCATATCTATCACCTTATTCTTCCTTGCTGCGACGCACCAAACCGCTTGTGCTCTTGAGGTATCTTTTGATCAGCCGTATCCCGCACTTGATGACCGGTAATATGTAAGAAAACATCTTCGAGCGAAGGCTGAAGATTCTGCATAGAACTAATCTTCCCGTTCATCGCACGGACTTTATCGATAACGGAATCGAAAGCTTCCGAACCATGAACAATAATTCTTAGAGTTAAGGTGTTTTCTTGGGTAACTGCATCCACGCAGTTAAGTCCTCTGAGTGCTGTGATTAATTCGGGTGAGAGGTTGGAAATTTCCAGGCTTATTATGGTTGTATCCGCTCCTGAAATTGTCTTCTTCAAATTCGCAGAAGTGTCAAGCGCCACGATTCTGCCGTGATCCACGATGGCTATGCGGTCACATAAGAGGTCAGCGTCAACCATCATGTGGGTTGTAATAACCACGGTGGTGCCGTTTTCCCGGTTGAGCTTCTTGATGAATTCTCTGATTTCCACTGACGATTGAGGATCCAAACCTAGAGTTGGCTCATCTAAGAAAAGCACTTGGGGCAAGTTAAGAAGGGCACGTACAACGTTCATTCTTTGGCGCATGCCCGTTGAAAACGTGCCTACTTGGGCATTCTTCCATTTGGTTAGTTGGACAAGTTCAAGCAGCTCGTCGATACGTTTAGTTAAAACGTCTTTGGGAATGTTGAAGAGGCTGCCAAAAAACCACAAGTTCTCTTTTGCAGTTAGACGATTGTACATTATCATCTTCTCAGAAACGATGCCGATTAGTTTGCGCACTTCGTTGTCGTTTTTAGTTATATCGAAGCCGCCGATGATTGCTGTCCCTTTTGTGGGTCTCGCTAACGTGGAGAGCATGCGTAGGGTTGTGCTTTTGCCTGCGCCATTAGGACCTAGTAACCCGAATATTTCGCCCTTTTTCACGTCGAAATTGATGCCGTCTACGGCGGTGAATTTGTTAAACATTTTTGTGAGGTTCTTGACTTCAATTATCGACTCGTTAGCCATTTTGTGACGACCTTAATTGTAATATTATTCAGTGCAATATATCTTGGTAAAATATAAGTATTACCCACATTTACTATATAATTGGAAGGACACATGACCATAGACACCGAGGAGAAAACAACTGCTAACTGGATGAAAGAAGCGCAGAAAGGGTACATACGCATCGCCGTGCTCATTCTCCTCAGCAAGAAACCTTCCCACGGCTACGAAATCATGAAAGAGATCAAGGACAAAAGTAGAGGTTTTTACTCGCCTACACCGGGCGGCGTGTACCCCATCTTAAGAGACTTAGAGAAAACTGAATATATTGAAGGCGAATGGCGTAAGCTGAACAACAGAGACATAAAAACTTACAGAATAACCGAAAAAGGCAAAATCATCCTCAAAAACGCCATCATGAAACAAAGCGAAATCGCCAATAACATAAATAGGCTTTTCCAAGAATTCACAAGAGACGTATTAAATATAGAATCCGCTACAGTTCCAATACCAGTCATGCCCAATCCCTTCGCGGCCTTTCTTGAAGAAGAAACTAGAAAAACAGCAGCAGATATTGAAGACTTGGAAAACCAAGGAAAACATATCGAACAACACATCAAAATGATGCGGGAAAAGCTAAAATCCGTAAATGAAAAAATAGCGGAATCAAAAAGAAGAAATAAAGAAAAAACAGAAACAGGGAAAACCGTTTAGTGCTGTCTGGCGGAAAGAAGTTCTCGGTATTCCTGATTAGCCTCGCCGTATTTGTCATTGATTGTGCGGTTTATTTTCAGCCAGTCGTCAAGCAGCATCGACCATGTCTCGCTTGTCGCAACCCGCTTCATGATGTATTCTTTCATGGGGCCTTCCCGCTTGATTAAGCGTTGATGCCAATCTACGGTTATTAAGCCGCCTCGTCGCAGATGTTGCAAATTCTGCAGGACCTGGTCTTTGTCAATGGGGTAACTAAGACTTCTGGATAGGTCCTCAAGCAAGCTGTCAAAGGAAATTTCGTTTTCCTGACGGAGGCAAACTACGGCTGCGATGTCTTGCACTAATCGGGCGTTTCTACTCAAGTAAGCTGTTCGTCGCTTGGGAATTAGAACTTGCTCGATGCGGTAAGCGTGGCGCTTGAAGAACCATCGCTTAACAATTTCGGCAAGCACCATGTATGCGCCAATCAAAGCAGCTAAGAATGCAAAAAACAGCAATGGAGGACGCACAAACAGGAAGTATTTGTCGCCTAGGATCGTATAGGGTATGGCTATTGCAACCGCAATAATGCTTAAGCTGCTTATTGTGAGGAGTTTTCCGGGCT
>JADGNF010000030.1 GCA_017883615.1 Candidatus Bathyarchaeota archaeon | reverse complement strand
TGTCCATGCAATCTACTCGTTATCGTGTATTCCGGTTTGTTCTATTCTCAAATAACAGGTGACTTCTTGAGGGTTGCGGTTTTTCTGTTGTAGAACTGATTTGATTAGCTGTGGGTTTTCAGTGGGTTTAAGTGCTATCGTAATGTCTGCCCAGAACTGGAGCACGCGTGTTGCCACGGGAGCAACGGTGATAGAGGGCTCGTCAAAGACGGCTTTGACTTGACTGGTGACTACTATGGGTATATGTTGGGTTTTTGCGGTTTGAGCAAGAATTGCCATTTGACGATTAAGTTCTCGGTTCACGGCGAAAGAGGCTTTGGGAGTGGCTTCCGCGACTTTGACGCGGTAAAGGGAGTTGAAAGTGTCTATTACAACTAAACCGAAACTTTTCGAAATGTAATCAGTTAAATTGTCCACAAGCACGGTCTGTTCGGTGAAATCTCGAGGTCTCATCAAGATGATCTGCTTGGAAAATTGAGGGAATTTTTCTTGAGCAATCTGGAAGAGACGTTCCGTCGCAAATGTCCCATCGCAATCCACAAACAACGTTTTTAGGTTATGCTGCAGAGCGCAGTTTGCGGCACATTGGATTGCCAAAGTGGTTTTCCCGGTTTCGGGTTCCCCATAAATCATAGTTATGGTTTCTGGAGCGACCCCGCCTCCAAGGTGCTTGTCTATGCACTTGCTGCCTGTGGATATCCTGCCCATCACTTTTCATGCACACTTGACAAGTATGAGTTGTGCTAATAATTTGTTTTCCCTATTTTTTTTCCGTGAAAAAGGAGTGACTCCCGCTCAAATTACTAAATCTCGTTTAATATTACTTGTTTTTCCGTTTTCTGCTGCTAACATTTATGCGTCAGTTACATCTTATGGAGTTGGTCGTATGAGAGCTAGAGTTGCGGTTGCGACGGTTCAGGGCAAAGCATACTTTTTTGTAGTTAACGAGCTAAAGCGGCGCAACATTTCTTTTGTAAGCCTTGTTCCCGGGGAGCCAATTCGGATAGAAATCAAAGCGGTCATAACCACAAAAGAAGAAAGCTCTCTGATTGATCACCACAAAATCGTCATTTACGACCCCGAAACGGAACCGCACATTTTTGGCGCTGAGGTGGTGAAAATCCTCAGAGGCAAAGAAACATATGACCACATCGTGATAGGCGTGGATCCAGGTCAGGTCTTTGGGCTGTCGATCATAGCGGATGACGCAGTTGTTGACATGGAAAACTGTTTCAGCTTAGAAGAAACGTCAACCAAAGTAAAAGACGTTTTGAAAACAGTTAACTTCTCCAGAACCAAAGTAACAGTGAAAATCGGCAGTGGCGTTCCTGTCTACCGGGAGCTATTGGAGCTACTGGATGAAGAGTTGCCACAGCAGATTTCATTGCAAATAGTAAGTGAAGCTGGAACCAACCGTCGCGGAGAAGCCAAGAACAGACGAGGATTGAGACATATGGTTTCCGCTACTCACATTGCCAGAAGACCAGGGTATCGTTATTCAAGGAGAGAACCCATTGAAAACGACAATTAATGAAGGAAAAACCCTCTCGGTGAGGCGCAAGCTTAAGTGGTGTGCTGTCCCGAGAGGCTAAGGTTTTCCGTTTTGGTCAAAGTGCGCCTCGATAAGAAAACGGCAAAGAAGCAAGAAGCATCGGTTAGTTTTTTTGTTGTCGGTTAAAGAACGCGTGAATTTCTTGAGCCAACGCACCGTCTTTAGCAGGTACAATTCTGAGATCTCGTTTCACCCATTCTGGTAGGAAGGTTTTGCAGTAGCCGCTGGCGAATCGGGAATCCATGAAGACAATGGCGCCCTTGTCTTCGAGCGTTCTAACGGGTCGTCCGGCACATTGGGAAGCTTTCTTCATCGCAGGTAAGACATAGCCGTATTCGCGTCCACGCGTCGGGAACTGTTTCTCGTAGTAGGCAATTTGGGCTTTAACCCGTGGCGTCGGCTCCGCGTAGGGTAAGCCGATTATTATGACACTGTTCATCTGGTTACCGGGGAAATCAACCCCCTCAGATGTACGTCCGCCCTGCACCCCCAGAAAAACGGCGCCACCTGTCAAGGCGTGCTCTTTGAATTCTTCAACGAGTTTTTCGTTGGCTTTGCTGGTCATGCCGCGGCGTTCAAAAAATAGCGGTTTCTCCAATGCGTCTTGCAATCCTTCAGCTATGAGACTTCGGGATACTTCGTAGGATGCGGTGAATATGCCTGTGTTTACGGGGGTGTTTCGGACGACTTCTTGGATTCGCCGAATGAAGGTTTGATACATCGCGCTGGTTCGGCTTTCCATAGCGGTCGTCACCCCAAAGCAAACCACAGATAGAATATGTTCCCGCGGGAAAGGCGAAGGTGCAACATGCTCAACCGTGCCCTCTGGCATCTTCGTGATTTTGGCAAACGCATCCAACGGCTGCAGAGTGCCCGACATGACCACGTTCGCATATGTCGAACTGAAGACAGGCTGGGTTGTTTTGGAGGGATCTAACGCGACGATTTCCAGCTTCGAGGTCTGCGCGGTTTCCCGAGTGAAGTACTTGCTTATGACATTAATGTACGCCTCATCACCAGCGGTTTCGGTCCACCGAAGCAAAAACTCACTCATTGCGTTAATGTAGCTACGCGGATGCTTCCCCTCGGACAGCAGCGTCTTTTTGACTTGGTTACCCAGTTCGCCCAGATGCGAATAGAAGCTTCGGGGTGCAAGCACGCCAGCTTTTTCACGGACTGAATCAATAAACCCCGGATCAATCTGCTCCTCTTTATGAACGTTTTCGGCCCGCTTCTGCGTTTCCTCATAAAGCAGTTTAGCAAAGGCTTCCGCATCCTCATAACCAAATCTATTAGCTTCCAACTCCGCTTGACGCATCATAAACAAAGAGAGGTTGCTGCTGGAGATGTCGACCGCGGTTTCGGGCAGGTTGTGAGCTTCGTCGACTACAAGTATGATTTTTGCCATCTGCGTTTCGAGGCCTTTGAGGAAAGCGTTTCGGATGTCAGGCTCGAACACGTAGAGGTAACTCAGCGCGACGACGTTGACTTCGGAAAGGGCGGATTTGACGAGTTCGTAGGGGCAGAGGTTGCGTTTTTTGCAGATGCGCATGATTTCGGAGGCTTTGTAGCTTTTCGTGCAGATCATTTGTTGGAGTTGGAGGTAGTCGTAGCTTTGCTGGTCGGCGCCTTTGTAGTATGGGCAGGTGCCCTTTGCCTTCATGACCTCGCAAACTTCGCTTAGGGATTTGGCGTCGTAGTGCTGGTTGGAGTCGAAACGATAGAGACACATTTCGTTGCGTCCACGCAAAGAGACACCGGAAACAGGTTGCCGTTTGCTGATGGCTTTCAATTCCTCTATTACGCGCTCGTGTTGGCGATGGGTGCGGGCAACGTAGAGGACTTTGAGTTTCTTCTCCAACGCGATTGGCAGGACAGCGGAGAGGGCACTGATGGTTTTGCCCAACCCGTTACTGCCTTCGATCAACACAGAGCGCCGCTCTTTTACGGCGTTGTAAACAGTGCTTATGAATTGGTCTTGGTAGGGGCGCACGCTCTCATATGGGAAATAATTGGCAACCTCTTTTGGCAACTTTGAGGGAGAGGTCATATCGTGTCCCACTTCCCATTCGACGGACAAAAAGCGTTCACAGGGCACTGGCTACACAATGGACGCTGTGACTTGCAGGTTTTCCTGCCATGCGCAATAAACAACAGATGAACCGCCAAGAAGTCGGCAGGCTTAAAAAGCGCCATAAGACCTTGGCGAACAACTTCATAGTCGCCTTTTTCGGGCGCAAACCCCAATCGCTTCGCAACTCGATCCACATGCGTGTCCACAGGTATGGTGGGTTGGTTGGCGCTGAATAGTAAAACTACATCGGCTGTTTTCGGACCCACCCCCGGAAACTGCATGAGGGCGTCTCTTGCCTGCTCAAGCCGCAAAGACAAAAGGGGTTGCAGAGAGCCGTGGTACTTTTCGAGGATGCATCTTGCGGCCACCTGTATTGTTTTGGCTTTGGCTTTCCACAATCCTGCGGTTCGGATAGCCGCTTCAATTTCGCCCAGCGGCGCACTTACGAGGGCTTTGGGGCTGATTTCAAAGCGTTTCGAGAGAGTTTCGAACGCTTTGGCGGTGTTTATGTCCGCGGTGTTCTGAGAAATAATTGTGATCACCAACGTTTCGAACGGGGCAGGTTTGCTTTTCGTCCACGCAGGCAGGGCTAAGGTTTGTTTAAGTATTTGCAGTACTTTTGCTGCTCTATTTTCCATCATTTGCCGACTTGCCCCTGTGAAAAGGAAGTAGATATTGAATCTTTCAGGCTATAAATAGCATCTGCACAAAACATTTAAAATTTGGATGGAAGCTATAACCGGAAACGTTCTTTTGAAGCAAAATTTTGGACCCAAAGAAGTCAGTTTGTTGTTTGTAAAGTCTTTTAAGCAGTTCAGCCACAATGGAGTACGTCTTCATGTAAAGGAGCAGACAGTTGATGGAGCGCGCCAACGTAATCAAAGAAGAATTAACAGAGAAAGAAACGAAGTTTCTAGCAGTTTATGTGGAAGCAAAAAACAGCTGCCTCATCTTGCTCAGCGAAAGTGAAGACAAACTCGGCACCCTAGCAATCGCCGTCCCAAAATCCAACGACTCAATGGGGCTCATGGCGTCTTCCTCAATTTTGGTAGGCAACCAAAACGAGATTTCGGCACGTATGTTTGCAGAGTATGTGGCGACTAAAAAAGGAAAAATCGCAATGGTTTCCGTTTATCTGGATAAGTTAACTGAGATGGATGCACAAGCATACTTCAAAAAGTTAATCGAGAAGGTTCTTGCTCCCGAAAAGAAAGAAAAGGCACCAGAAAAAGTTTAGCTAAGTGAAGCTGGCTTGATTCGCAAAATCCGGTCAACCGATTCTGCAGTCATCCTGAACGTTATCAACGATGCTGCTCAAGTCTACAAAGGAGCAATTCCCCCGGATTGCTGGAAAGAACCCTACATGACCTCAAAAGAACTTGAAAAAGAACTTGAACGGGGCGTTGAGTTCTATGGCTGGTTTGAAGGCGACGTTTTAGCGGCTGTAATGGGAATTCAACCCGTCAAGGACGTTACTCTAATTCGGCACGCTTACGTCCTCACGAGCCACCAACGAAGAGGATTAGGAGAAAAACTGCTCAATCACCTCGTCGGCTTGGCGAAGACGCAGGAAATATACGTGGAAACATGGACGGCGGCTAGGTGGGCAGTTCAATTCTACCAGAAAAACGGGTTCGAGTTAATTCCCAAAGAAGGCCGAAGTAAACTCAGGCGATACTGGACCGTCTCAGATAGGCATGCTGAAAGCTCTGTGTGCTGAAACTGAAAAAGTGAACGTCAACGTGTTTGGAGCCTAATAGCGACTCTATGCACAAACCTATAGGGGGTAGGGTAGCTATTGACTGGTTTTTCGACCCCAAAGCATGTTAAAACACAAACTCCACAACCAAAAGAAACTATAGTTCAGCCCCATAATTTAAGAACAGCCAAAACCATTTTGTAAGATAGGTTCTATGCATGAAACAAACCGTCGTTTACAAAGTTAACTCAGAAAAACCTGAAACTGACTCGATTCTGGAAGCTGCAGCCATCATCAAGTCTGGCGGGTTGGTTGCTTTTCCGACGGAAACGGTTTACGGACTTGGCGCAGACGCGTTGAACGCAAACGCGGTTTTAGCGTTGTTTGCCGCAAAAAAGCGACCGCTAGATAACCCGCCCATTATTCACGTAGAAAACCTTTCCAACGTTTACAAGCTCGCTGACGAGATTTCGCCAAAAGCCGAGTTACTCATGAAACAGTTCTGGCCCGGACCCCTCACGCTCGTCTTCAAGAAGTACCCCACCGTTCCCGACGTCACGACTGCGGGTTTGGAAACGGTTGCCATCCGCATGCCCAAAAACAACGTCGCATTGGCGTTGATTAAGGCAAGCAGATGCCCTATCGCCGCCCCCAGCGCAAACCTCTCGGGAAAACCAAGCCCAACATCGGCGAAGCATGTTTTCGATGATTTGAACGGGCGAATCGACGCCATTTTAGATGGGGGACCAACGCAGATTGGGGTGGAGTCGACAGTTTTGGATGTGAGCGTAGATCCGCCAATGCTTCTGCGCCCCGGTGGAGCCCCGCTTGAAGCTCTCAAGGAAGCAGTTGGAGAGGTAAAACTTCACCCTTTCATCACCTCGGAGGCGCAATTGGAAGTGGGAAAGGCAAGATCGCCGGGCATGTTACACAAGCACTACGCACCCAAAGCCCAAGTTATCCTCGTAGAAGGAATTGTTCCAGCTGTAATGGGCAAAGTGAAGGAGATTACGAGCGCCTGCTGGTTGGAGGATAAGCGAGTTGGCGTTTTGGCAACGGATGAAACATCTTGGGCTTACGAGGCAGACGTAGTGAAATCAATGGGCAGTCGCCGCAACCTGGACGCCATCGCAGCGAACCTGTTTAGACTCCTAAGAGAATTCGACGAAGAAAACGTCGATGTCATCATCGCCGAAAGCATACCCACAGAAGGATTAGGCTTGGCAATAATGAACCGCCTTCGCAAAGCATCAGGATATACAATAATTAAGGTCACTCAAAGCTGAAATATCTGACTTTGCGCTGCAAAAAATTTATATGCCAAGGTCTTATTGTTCCGTTTAGAATTTAACCGTTATAAACAAACACTAAACTGGTGAAAATGATATGTCACAAGGTGGACAAGTTCCTATTCTAGTATTAAAAGAAGGTACCGGCAGAACAACCGGACGCGAAGCATTAAAAAACAACATTATGGCTGCAAAAATCGTCGCTGAAACCGTCAAAAGCACCCTTGGCCCATGCGGAATGGACAAGATGCTTGTAACCAACTTCGGAGACGTCGCGATCACAAACGACGGCGCAACCATCATGAAAGAACTTGACGTTCAACATCCAGCGGCGAAAATGCTGGTGGAAGTCGCCAAAGCTCAAGACAACGAGGTCGGCGACGGAACCACAACCGCCGTGATATTGGCCGGAGAACTGCTTTCCAAAGCTGAAGCCCTAGTAGACAAAAACGTGCACCCGACCGTCATTATTGACGGATTCAAGAAGGCTAGCGAAAAAGCGTTGGAAGTTTTAGACAAATTAGCTTTCCCCGTGAAACTTACAGATGAGAAAACCTTGCAAGATGTCGCCCTAACGTCACTAGCAAGCAAAGGCATTGCTAACGCGGTGGACCTTTTCGCGAAAATAGCCGTAGACGCTGTTAAACAGGTATCTGAAGAAGCCGACGGCAAAATGAAAGCCGACATTGACCTCATCAAAGTCGTAAAGAAACATGGCAAAAGCCTCGACGAAACCGAACTCGTCCGCGGTATGGTTATCGACAAGGAAATTGCTAACCCCCAGATGCCCAAAGTTGTTGACGGCGCAAAAATCGCTCTCCTAAACGCAAAGTTAGAGATTGAGAAAACCGAGTTTGACGCTAAAATTAACATCGAAAGCCCTGACCAGATGAAGTCGTTTTTGGACGAAGAAGAACGCATGCTCAAAGAGATGTCCAACACCATCGTCAAATCCGGAGCAAACGTGGTTTTCTGCGAGAAAGGCATTGACGACATGACACTACACTTCTTGGCAAAAGCTGGCGTCTTGGCCGTTAAAAGCGTAAGCAGCAGCGACATCGAGAAACTCTCGCGCGCCACAGGAGGAAAAATCCTCTCCAACATAAAAGACCTCACCGCAGACGCTTTAGGCAAAGCCAAAAAAGTTGAAGAAGTCAAAATCGGCGATGACAAACTCCTCTACATACGCGACTGCAAGAACCCCAAAGCCGTAACCATCGTTATCCGAGGCGGCACCGACCACGTCATCGACGAAGCCGAACGCAGCCTACACGATGCACTCTGCGTCATCCGCAACGTAGTTGAAGACGGAAAAATCGTCGCAGGCGGCGGCGCACCCGAAGCAGAACTCGCCAAGGAACTGCGCAAATATGCAAACAAAGTGGGTGGCAGAGAACAACTCGCCGTTGAAGCCTTCGCAGATGCGGTTGAAGCAATCCCGTTGACTTTGGCAGAGAACGCTGGCTTGGACCCCATAGACATCATGGTAGCACTCAGAGCTAAACACGAAACCGCAAACAGCCAAACCTTCGGCATAGACGTAACCACAGGCAAAATCGTCGACATGCGCGGCTTGCTGGTTCTAGAGCCATTACGGGTAAAGCAACAAGTCATCAAATCAGCCACCGAAGCCGCAAATATGATCCTCAAAATCGACGACTTAATCTCGATTAAAGGGACAGGCGGCGGCAAGATGCCACAGATGCCCCCAGGCGGAATGGGAGGAATGGGCGGTATGGGCGGAATGCCCTACTAAGAAAGCCAACCTTTCTTTTCTTTTGTTTTTGTCGTCAAAGTTTGATTGACCTCGGTTCTGCATCAATTTTATATTCCCGTTAACCCCAAGGTAGTCTCCATTGATCTTCTGAGGGAAACCACGGTGAAACACCTTAAGATTTCAGCGTTTGATTGCCCAGACGCTTGGTTCAAAACGTTAAGCCAAATCTGGAGCGAAGGCGACATCTTCAAAGTGGGCTTCGGATCTGAGGAAACTGAGACCAAGAAGCTAAACCTCTCAATCGAAATTTCTCATCCAGAGAACAGACCGTTAGTAAGTGATAAGGCGCCCTGCGACATCAAATATGTGCAGGGTTATGCTTTGGAGTATTTGTGGTGTGGGGAGAAGCAGGATGAAACCTACACTTATGGCAGTCGACTCAACCACCCTGTGAACCAGATCGAGGAGGCAGTGAACCGTTACGTGGAGGAGCAACGAGATAGGCAAGTAACGATGGTTATTAGGTTGCCCAAGGACATAAAAAAATTCGACGAAAACAACCGGAAGTCTGAGCCGCCCTGTCTTAGCCTAATCGACACTGAAATCTTGGAAGGCAAAATGCATTTGACATGCTACTTCCGCAGTTGGGACGCTTACGGGGGGTTACCGGCGAACATTGCGGGATTGCAGCTTTTCAATGAAGCGTTCGTTTCCGAGATTAACAGCCGAGGAAAACTCGATTTGGAAACGGGGAAGCTGATTTTCCACAGCAAAAACTGCCACATCTACCAGCGACAATACAAACTTGTTGAGGAGTTACTGAATCCAAAGAACAGCGGAAAAACTTTGTCTGCTTCATTTAAATCCAAGAAAGGCGACGAAGAAGAATAAGTGGGTTTTCAGGTTTATCAAAAGGGTTGATTGGCGGGTCGCAGCTTTTAACTCGACGCCGAGAGGAAAAACTTTTTCTGAGGGGACAATTTTGCGTCTTTGTTAAAGCCTGACCCGCCAAACTGTATTCAACATTGGTGGCTTCAGGACACTAAATACCAATACCTATAGGTAAGGATATAATATTTTGTGACTGTTTAGACGCTACAACAGCTACAGCGTTGGTCTTTTCACCAAAAACAAGGGGCATGGTCTCTGACGCGGAAGGGTACACCCAACTCATCAGCGATTTTTCCAACTTTTTCGATATCGACTTCGGGCATGCGGATGGCGGAAACTTCCACATTTAGCTCAGCCGCCTTTGCTCTTCGGACAAAATCTAGGGCCGCTTCGAAACTGCCTTCGAGCTTGGGTTTGCAGTTTTCTGTATAGGTTTCTTCGCTGCTGCCGTTTAAGCTCACGCTGGCTTTGCTTACGCCAGCATCTTTCAACTCTATAGCGACGTTTCTGGCGGGGTTTAATTTATAGCCATGTCCGTTAGTGTCCAGCCGAACTGGAACAGGGAAATAATAGGCTTTTAGCCACTTCGCAACTTCCAGCAGCATATCGAGTTTTGCTGTTGGTTCGCCAAACCCGCAGAAAACAATTTCTCTCCAACAACGCGAAGGTAACGCTTTTTCCAATTCAGAAATTACTTGGGCTGAAGTGGGTTCTTGTTTGAGTTTAAGTTTAAAGTTGCCAATGCCTGTTTTGTAGTTGCGAAAGCAGAACCAGCAGTTGTTTGAACACTTGTTGGTAATATTTAGATAGAGACTATTATCAATCCAATAGACGAGTGCGGGTTCTCTAGTGCTTGCCGTTTGAAATACTCCAATTAATAAGAAGGCTCAGGAGACTAAAAGGCGTTTATCTATATAGTTTATAGAGTTTATGATGAAAACCGTTTTATCCAAACTATCCTCTTTCTGATTCGGACACGGGAAAGCCATGAACAAAACACCTCTGTTCGAATACGAAGTTCCCATCTACCACAAACGCCCAGAACGCTGGGAAGAAAAAAGCAAATCAACCAGATAAGATGGAAACCGCGCAGCCGAAAACGGTTTTTGGCGTTAAACAGCAGGAATGCCAGTTACCCAGAATTGAACCGATTAAATTAATAATTAAAGGCTTCTAAATTAGTTTTAGGAGCCTCTTCTCCTTCCCCAGTTAGCCATATCCAAGCATACCGTATTTAATTCTTGCTATGGCAACTATGCCCCATTTGGATTTTTTGATTGAACATTTTTTACATAAAGAAGTAAGACAACAAAACTTACCAACGAGATGCAAACCATGACGGTCAAACCTGAAAGTTCAGGTACCGCGTAACCTTGCAAAACAAACGCAATGTCACCTGAAAGTGGTTCCGCGTATTTTGACACAAGGTCAAAGGTCACGATTTCTTCTCGGGATGTTTTTGTGCTGTTAAATTCTCGGGAGGTCCATTTGCCTTCGAAGCCCGTCGTGAAAATATTGGGTCCCGTCGTGTTTGTGGGAAGTTGGACGCGGAAATGCGCTGTTGAAATAGGGGTTGAGGGGGAAAGGTAGGGACTGATGTTTAAGTCGTATAGGAAGATATAGGAGCGGTTTATGATTTGGATTGGGTGCTCATAGTGGATTTGCAGAACAAAATCCTGGGATGATGGATTGACGACGCAGTAGACCATTTGCCAATCGCCGATGTCCGTGTAATGAAGGACGGTCGGGTCAATGTCGCTGTAGTTTATCCAAGTTAATTCTTGTCCGTCGAGTTTTATGTGCATGTTTACGGTTCCGGGCGGCGTCGGGTAAACCATGGGCAAAGCCTCTATCACGGTAGACATGTGCATGGGATAGAGACCATCAATTATTGCGTACAGGGTACCATTGACATCTTTTATTGTATAGTTGAGATATTCCTGAGGCATAGAAAGAAGAGGAGTATCGCTGGTTTGGTCTTGCTGCCCAGATGCTTGGCTAAAGCCAAAACTTAATTGGTTTAGCCCAACAACACCCAAGAATAGAAGAGCAACCACAGTTAGGATTAATTTCTGTTTCTTTGCCAAGTCAACCCCACAATCACATTGTGTAGAAGGACGGTTTATTGTTTGCGAAGAAACTTTAAAACCCCGTTTTCCCTTAACTGTAACCAGTAATTCTAAACAAACTTTCTTAGGAGAATTTAAATTATGACTGAACCAAACAAACCTAAACGGGTGGAAGCTGCCACATTGGGCGCCGGCTGTTTTTGGTGTACCGAAGCTGTTTTCCAGTTAATCCGCGGAGTCGAAAAAGTCGACCCTGGCTACGCGGGCGGAGACTTGCCAAACCCAACTTATGAGCAGGTGTCAACTGGTAGAACGGGACACGTGGAAGTTGCAAACATCACGTTTGACCCAG
>JADGNF010000029.1 GCA_017883615.1 Candidatus Bathyarchaeota archaeon | reverse complement strand
GCCGTTCTTCGCTGGCTGGCTATGGTTTAAGTCATCCAGAAAACTTTTGCTTAGACGAACCGTTAGAACAATAATTCGCAAAGAAGAAACGGTATAAATAGGAGAGTGGATTGGCGCCGTCGAAAGGATTCGGACCTTTGACCGACTGGTTAACAGCCAGCCGCTCTACCGGGCTGAGCCACGACGGCACACATTGCTACTGCACAACAGTTTCAAGAATACTATTTAAGTTTAGTCGTTTAGTGGAAGCCCTTTACGTGCTGTTTGGTTTTGCGTTTCGCCACCCACGCAAATACTCTGTATCCGCTTCTCAATGCCGGGCTGTACCATTTCCCCGCAAACGTCATGTTCATGAGGTTGTCCACCCAGTGGAAATCGTGTTCCGCGCATTGAATAAGCAGTTGTTTGTGCAAGTCAGTTAATGCTGTTTCTTTGAACCAATCTTCACTTGTCAACCTGCCAAGCGGAACAAAGAAGAGCGGAACAATAAGGCTGCGGCAGTCTTTTAGGTCATCCATCATCTCCATGGTTTTGAGCAAGTCTTCTTCGCGTTCTTCAGGCAGCCCGACGATGATTGTCCCGGCGGGAACCATCATGTTATCATGCATAATTCCCATTCCTTGCTTAACGACTTCCGGCCATTCTTCAGGCTTAAAAGGAAGCGCCTTTGCAGGCATAATCTTCTTTGCCAACTCTGGAGAACCAGTTTCTATGCCGATTTCTGCCCCCCACCAAGTCTGTTTGGCTCGTATAATTTCGCTAATCTGTGCAAACAATTTAGGCTTGGAAGCTACGGCAGCCAATGAACAGTGACTCCACGAAATGCTGTCGATCTTCTTAAGCACGGCTTCATGTAGAGTCAGCAGTCTCTCATCATTGGGCGTGACGTTGGTGCTACCGTAAAGCATGACGTCTTCGCCGTGCAAACAGCATCCCTTGTTCTTTCCTTTCTCGATGTTGACATCGATTTCACGCAGAATTTTGTCCAGCGGATACCATCGCAGAGGCCTGAGGGTTACATTGCAAAATTCGCATCCGCGGCAGCATCCCCTGCCAACTTCAACTAGCCCGTTGATAGAGGGCGAGTTGATGTCTGGAATTTGCTCTAGTTTGGGTGCATCTGCAACTTTGACCTCCCAATGTTTGGGCAATTGTTCATTCTTTAAGGCAATGTTGAAGATTTTCCCAAGCGCCATCTCGCTTTCCCCTTCAACGATGCAGTCTATGCCATTTTGCTCTGCGAATTCGGGTCTGTATTTGAATTGCCAAGCACCAGGACCCCCAACAATTATTTTTAGTCCGCGTTTCTTTGCCTTTAGGACTTCAGGCGAATTGAGCAGGCTTTTGAAGTATTTTGCTAAGTAAGGTTCTTTTTTAAACAAAAACGCAAGTGTGGTTGAGGCTGGTCCTAAGCCGAAGGGATCCATTACGTGGATGCCAAGAACGCTAGCTTCCATTATGAATTGTTTTAGGTATTTTGGGCTCACGGTTTTGACTTCGAAGCCTTCGTTGAGCAGTTGCACTTCCGCTTTCCGCAAGCCATAGGGTGCTGCTTTGGGCACTCCTTGTTTTGTTTTTATTTGTGGGAAAAATAGGTAGCTGTAGAGCCATTCAGGAACGAAATTTGGTGGAGCACACGTTCCAAAGCCTAGAAATTCATTGTTGTGGTAGTCGCTCATCAATGTTCGGTCGCTGGTTAAAAGTATCTTTGTCATAAGTTTTTCCTTTCCCAGTGCTCTCGAGTCGAAACGTTCGCACTTTTATGAAAACTCGGGTTTAATATAACTTTATTGATTTTCAACATTGATTGCAGCTTTCATCTCGCGCGGTATGCAAAACTTATATTTATCTGTGCTGTTGTCAATAAAAGTCAAGGTGTACCTATCCCTGTGAAAGCCTCATCTTGCCAATTGACTTGACAAAAGGTGTGCTTTCAACAACAATGTATATGAAGGGATTTTACGATTGAAGGAAACTATTGGGGAGCGAAAGGCAAGCATGAAAAAAATGTTAGAATTCAGATGGCACGGTAGAGGAGGACAAGGCGCTTGGACCGCCAGTGAACTCCTAGCAAGAACCGCAATTTCCGAAGGAAAATACATCCAATCTTTCCCAGAATTTGGTCCCGAAAGAATGGGTGCACCGGTCACTGCTTTCACCCGGATAAGTGCTGAGCCACTAAGGCTTCATTGTGCGATTTACGAGCCAGATGTGGTCGTCGTTCTTGATAATACTCTTCTAAAAACGGTACCTGTGACTTCTGGGATAAACCAAGATGATGGTATAATCATAATCAATTCAATTGAAGAGCCTGCAAAAGTCCGCAAAGACCTCAAAGTGGAAAAGGGCAAGATATGGACAGTTCCCGCAACTGAAATTGCCCTCAGAATTTTGGGTGCGCCGATAACTAACACGGCATTGCTGGGTGCAGTTGCAAAAGCTACGGGCGCAGTCACGTTAAAGGGTATTGAGAAGACAGTTAAAGGCCGATTCAAACCGGAACTTGCAGAGAAAAACTTCGCAGTGATCATGGAAGCTTACAAGGGGGCAAAAGTGGAATGAGTAGCAAAGAAAAAGGTTGGAGAGAAATCTCAATTGCAGGCGTCTCTCCGAAATCCAGCGTTGGGTTCATGACAGGCGACTGGAAAACTTATATGCCTATTAGAGACTTGGAAAAATGCACTAAGTGCGTGATGTGTGTACTTTATTGTCCCGAAGGCGCAATTCGTTGGCGCCCAGATTTGGGCAAAATAGAGTTTGACTACAACTTCTGCAAAGGCTGCGGAATTTGCGCGAACGAGTGTCCCACTAAGGCTATTACTATGAAGTTGCCAGAACCCACGGAGGGCGAGTAACTTGAAGAAAAACAACCTTAACCAGGAAACTACGCAGGAACTTATGGCGCTCAATGGCGACGAAGCAATTGCATACGCTGTTAAACAATGCGATGTAGATGTTGTCGCTGCTTACCCAATTACCCCCCAAACAATCATAGTTGAAAAGTACAGCGAATACGTAGCAAACGGCGAAGTCCAAACTGAATATGTCTGCACAGAATCCGAGCACAGTGCAATGGCCGCATGTATAGCATCATCAGCTACTGGAGCCAGAACCTTCACTGCAAGCGCTTCAGCCGGTTTGGCTTTGATGCATGAAATGCTATTTGTCGCTTCAGGCTGCAGAACACCTATAGTTATGGCAGTTGCGAACCGGGCACTTTCGGCTCCTTTAAACATTAACGGTGACCAATCCGACAGCATGGCACAACGGGATGCTGGCTGGATTCATCTTTATGTTGAGAACGCGCAGGAAGCTTATGACACGATTATGCAAGCTTTCCGAATCGCTGAACATCTCGACGTGCAGCTTCCAGTTATTGTGGGGCTTGATGGATTCATCGTTAGTCACACGCTGGAAAACGTTGATGTCCTGTCAGATGAATCAGTTAAGAATTTCGTTGGAGAGCGTGTGTTGCCAAATGTGCTTACACATGAAGGCAAAACGGTCCCATTCAAGCTTGATCCCGATAATCCTATGACTATGGGTCCCGTTGCCATGCCCAACTATTACTTCGAATTCAAGCGGCAACAAGAAGAAGCCATGAAGAATGCTTTAACCGTGATTCAACAAGTACATGACGAATACGCTAAGCTAAGCGGCAGAAGCTACGGCAACGCGTTAATTGAAGAATACAAGCTTGACGACGCCGAAGTCGCAACTATCTGCGTGGGTTCAGCCGCAGGCACGGTCAAAGATGTCATTGACGAACTCCGTGCAGAAGGCGTAAAAGCTGGCTTGCTACGTCTTCGAACGTTCAGGCCATTTCCTGCCCAAGAAGTGCAGAAAGCTTTGGAAAATGTCAAAGCTGTTGCAGTTATGGACAAAAGCATGAGTTTTGGCGGGAATGGCGGGGCAGTTTTCCACGAGGTTCGCCATGCAATGTACGACTCAAAATCCCATCCGTTCGTCGTTGACTACATTTATGGCTTAGGTGGCAGAGACACAAGTCCCAAAGACTTCAAGAAAGTCTACAGTGACCTGCATCTGATTGCTCATAACAAGCGGATGGATAAACTGGTTAACTATGTAGGGTTGAGGGAGTAATGGAGGAACAGAAAGTGACGACTCAAGAATGGAAATTTACAGCTAAAGACATCGCTTTAAAACCTGAAGGTTTCCTTCCAGGGCATCGGGCTTGCGCCGGTTGCGGACCCGCAAACGTGTTACGCATGGTAATGAAGGCAACGCGTGGACCCACGATTGTGACGGAAGCAACAGGCTGTATGGAAGTAGTTTCTTCAATTTACCCATACACTTCATGGTCCTACCCATGGCTCCACACAGCTTTTGAAACTGCGGCTGCAAATGCTTCCGGTATCGAAGCAGCTCTTAAAGTTCTCACAAAGAAGGGAAAAGTGAAACAGGAACACATCGACATCATCGCGTTTGCAGGCGACGGCGGAACCTACGACATTGGGTTGCAGGCACTTTCTGGAGCGGTTGAACGCGGACACGATTTCCTCTTTATACTATATGACAACGAGGGTTACATGAACACGGGAATTCAACGCAGCGGCGGAACTCCGTTGGGCGCGGCGACGACAACAACTCCAGCTGGCTCTGTTATGCCTGGCAAGATGCAAAACAAGAAGCCAATCACAGATATCATGGTCGCACACGACTTAGAATATGTCGCAACTGCAACGCCATACTACTGGAAAGACATGCTGCAAAAAGTCCGGAAAGGCTTAGAAGTTGAAGGACCAGCTTTCCTGCACATCTTCGCGCCATGTCCAAGAGGCTGGAGAAGTGAACCCGCAAAAACCATGGAATATACCAAATTGGCAGTCGAATCATGCGTATTCCCAGTCTACGAAGTTGTCAAAGGCAAATACGAACTTTCCACACCAAGCAAACTAATTCAGCTTGCACCACAGAAGAAGATACCTATCACCGAATACCTCAAAGGACAAGGCAGATACAGACACCTCTTCACTCCGCAGCACCAACACGTCGTCGATACGCTGCAAAGGCTAACCGACGAACGCTGGGCAAAACTGCAGAAAAAAGTCGAACAAACAGCATAATCTTTCTTTCCTTTTTGTTGTTTATTTTTCGGAAAAGCAACTTGATACTTTTTGGAAACTTCCTGTTACCTTTGTTTTATCTCTCTCTTCTGTTGTTCTCCCCAGTATCCCCCCCTCTTTTCTGAACTGTCCATTTTGGGTTGATTTTTTCGTTCAGCGCCAGATTCGGGGTAATTACGCGGGTTAAAATGGGTAAAAATGGGCCGAATTGGGTAGAATTGAGTGGAATTGGTGATTGCAGGGCATCTTTAAGAAAATAACTCGTAATCAAAATCTTGCCGAACAAAAACCCAAAACAGCATTATCCTATTTGTTTTAGTAGTTGGCATGCCCTGCATACTTCGCCTGCTGAGGGGTCGCCGCATTCTCTGCATTCTTTGAAATTGCCTTTTTCCAGCAGGGTTGCGAGTGCGGGTCGGATTTTTTCTATGGATTTGGAGACGGTGAATTTGGTTCCTGCGTGGTGGTCTTCCATGCGGTTGAGGAGGCTGCGGATGTCGTTACGTAGTGCTTCCCCGGCGTAGGGGCAGGGTGTGCTTTGGAACTTGAAGCCCTTTACGTAGGCGTATAAGGCGCTTTCTTTCTCGGGGATTTCACACATGGGCTTCACCTTCTGGACCAGCTTCGGATGCACCACGTCCGTAACGGGCTTCTCCGATGCCAGCTTGGCGATGTCGCCGTGGAAAATGTTCATCAGCGAAGTCTGTACCTCATCATCCAGTGTGTGTCCCGTGGCGATTTTGTCGGCTTTCACTCCCAGCGCCGCCAAGTTCATGGCTTTGCGCCTAAGGACCCCGCAAAAGGCGCAGGGCGTCAACTCACTGCCTCGTTTCCGAAGCTGTATAACCATTTCGTCTAGGGTGTAGCCGTAGAGTTGCTTGAAGCTTACGATGTGGTGTAGGATGCTGAGCCGTTTGCAAGTTGCCGCAGTAATTTCCAATGCTTCGTCCCGGTAGTTGGCGATTCCTTCGTCCACAGTGACAGCGACCAATTTCGCTCGTGGGTATTTGCGCTCCATTTTCGCTAAAACCTCCAGCAAAGTGATGCTGTCCTTGCCCCCGCTAACCGCGACGGCGACGCAGTCATTGTAGCTGAGCATCTTGAACCTGACCAAGGTTGCGCGGACCTTATCCTCAACCGATTGGGCAAAACACTTCTTACAAAGTCGCTCGCCGCTGTAAACTCGATTGAAAAACGTTTCCTTGCGCTTGCACTGGCTGCATTTCGCGGCTGTTTGTGGCATCTAGTTCACTCGTGAGACCTGTTGATTGGCAAACAACTAATAAACTGTTCAGCGCAAATCAGGGTAAGAGATGTTGAGATGGCGATTAAGCCTGAAAGGAGTCCAGACACCAAAGAAGTCGCGTACAACAGTGAACGGTGGGCTCTGCTTTGGCAGTTCAGGGAAAAAGCATCATCCCTGATTTCAGCGCTGGAAACCCGCCACATAGAAGCAATTGTACATGGCAGCATTGCACGCGGCGACGTACGCAAAGAAAGCGACATCGACCTTTTTATCCCTAACCCGCCAAGCAGTTTCCAAATCGAAACTACACTGGAACAAGCCAAGATCCCTGTGGAGACCCGCTTGGTTATTCAAGCTAGTCCTAATTATGCTATGAAGGGTTACATTGAAATCGACCCAGTCACAACCGTTTCGTTTCCGCTGATGGGGTTGCGGCGTGTAGAGCGAGAGTTTTACCTGTTCAGCGGCGAAGCCAATTTATCTCAATTGAAGGAAAAAACCCGCGCCGTCGGCGTGGATAAACGGCTAATGCTCATCCAACCCACAGGAAAGGGGCATACAGAAAGCAGCATATTGGGACGTGAAGAGCAAATTGCCAAAATGCTCGGCGTCGCCGTAGAAACCGTTCTTGATAGAGTGCACGCTCTCATGAAACGTGACGCCGTGGGCAGAACTGGCGTGTTCGTGAAAAAGGAGGTGGCTTTGGACGAGACTTTTGAGCAGGTGTTGGAACGGTTGGCGGCGGAGAATCCAGCTGTACGAAGAAGACTAAAAATTTAGGATTAAATAGGAAAAGAAAGAAATTTCCTATGGTGGAAGGGCTGCGCCTTCCGCTTCGGGATAGAAGATTAGGTCTTTTTCCTCTAGCAGTTTTTGGATTTTGTCGACTGCCTCAAAGACTTGTTCCTCCTTCTTGGCACCTACACAAACTAGTTTGCCGGCGCTGAAAATCAGGAAAACTACTTTGGGCTCGTCCATTCGATAAACTGCGCCTGGAAATTGCTCGGGCTCATACATGACGCGGCCGAGTTTGTACACGAGGCTTTCAAGGTCGATTTCTCCACCTAGCTCTGCGGAAGCAACGATGTTTTGGATCATGACGACGGGTTTCTCAGTTATCTGGATGCCTTGTCCGCGAAGTTCCTTGACAACTTTTTCGACTGCGAAACGTGATTCCTTCTCGGATTTGGCGCCTGTGCAGACCATTTTGCCTGTGCCGAAAATCAGGGTGGCGGTTTTTGGTTTTTTGAGTCTGAAAACTAAGCCTGGGAAGACGCTGGGGTTGTATTCGGTCTGTGGGAATTTCTCCACAATTTTTTGAAGGTCAATTTTCTGATTCAAGGAAACTGAGGCGACAATATTCTGAATCTTAATTTTCGGTTGACGTTTGCTCATTGTTGAATCCCGTGTCAACTTTATTTATATACATCATGGGTATATAAGACCATGCCTTTATAAGCACTTGCATTTGGTTCTGTAACGTCTTCGTTTATTCCTTTCTATTGGACTTAACTAGCTTGAATCTACACAATTTTTCAACCCATTAATCTGCGCACATACGGTATCTTCTTTAGAGGAACAATAATCGCCACACAGATAAGCAAGGTGGCAGCGGAAACTGTGGGAATTGATATAATTGGGTTTAAGACTGCCACGTTTATTTTTAATACCAAGTATCCTCTCTGAAGAGTTTCCAGTATTATGAAATGCATCAGGAAAATGCCCAAAGTATTGCTGCCGATTACTTGTATAACTTTGTTTGCTGTGGGCACTCTGATTTTTATTTTCTGCGCGGGAAGAGCGGCAAATAATAGCAATAATGAAACTGAAGCAAGTATGACGTTAAACATGGAGTACTGATAGAAATATGTCGAGTAATTTTCCCCAAAATGAAATACCAAGAAGTAGGTGCTAAATATTGTGAACGTGCTGCTTAAAATAAAAATTAAAAATAAAATTGATTTCCGAACGCGAAATTTGTAGATAAAAGCACCTAAAATAAAGTAACCCAATGCTCCGGTTTGATTAAAGAAGGACAGAACGGTAAAATTAAACCATCCAGCCTCAAAACTAACGGCACTTATAAAGCTTAAAAGTGGCATTATGCCAGAGCTAATAAACCAAATGACAAGAAAATATTTGATTAATTTCCAATCTGCGTGCGCTACTAATACACGTACGATTGGCGTAAGAAGGTATAGTCCGATTAGAAGATAAATGAACCAAAAGTGCTGATATGGGCCAACAAACAGACTTTTACTTACGAATGTTAAATCTACTACGTCACCGTTAACGAAGGCGCGCCAAGCTAAATATATGCCCGCCCAAAACAGAACAGGGATTCCTATTTTTGCCCATCGTTTCGAAAAGAAAACCCTAAGAGGCTCATTTATTTTGCTTGGTTGAAGCAAGAGAAAACCGGTTACCATGACAAATAAGGGAACACCTACCCGTGCAATGGAGTCGTAAATGTTTTCGGTCCACCAAAGGGTTACACCCTGAGGCGACATAATGTCCACATATGGGATTGGTTCCTCGGCAGCATGGATTAGAATAACTAAAAATATAGCGATAGTGCGGATCAAATCGATGGGAAGAGTGATTCTCTTAGTGTCCTCAGTCACCTAGCAACCAAGACCTCAAACCCATTGACTCCTTGTCGGACCTTTTTAATTAACCGTTTGGTTAACCGGTTTTGTGAAGGTTCGATTACCATAACCTTTAGCCCAGGAGATACCCGACGAAACGTGACATGGAAAACAAACAGTCAGATAGGTAAAAGAACCTTGCATTTCCGGTTTTAGACAGCTTTCTATACTGATTATTCGCGGTATAAGGGGAACCTAAGCAAAGCCGCAATGCCGCCTAAAGCTAAAAGTTTGCTGCCTGCTTCGTGTTCTGTGCTCACAACGGTCACGATTCCAGCTCTCTGTTCCACTTCCCGCATGATCCGCTCCAGCTGCAGCCGCTGTTCGTCCTCAGAATCCCGTAACTCAGTATCAGCCAAAATCAGCTTCTCTACGGCTCCCACCTGAACGGCTTTCTCCACTTCGGCGAGTCCATAGGTGACGTTGTTTTCGCCTTTGCCTAGCCGCTTCATGACTTCCTCCATCACCTCTGTTTCCTCCAGCACCCGCATCTTGTGGGCTGCCTTAAGCAGGACACCTGAGCGGAGCGCTTCGTGTATGCCGGCGACGCCTCCGTTGTTTATGCTTTTCACGTCCACGACGGATTTTGCCATGTCGGCTGCGTTATCTCTCACGTATGTCGCAAAGTCGCTTTTTATGAACCCGACGCCAACGATGACGATCGAGTTGTGGTTTGGGCTCCAAAGTTGCCTGAGGCTGCTAAGTGCCCGCTTGTAGAATTCGTTTGTGGCGTTTTCCCGTTTTTCAGCTTCGTGTTTGCCGGGTAGTTTGGTACGTTCTTCAACTTTGATTTCTATGCCGTATTGTTTGGTTTCAGCTATACCAAAGCCCTCGTCGTCTATGGCGATTATTAGCAGAGGCTTTTCTGTCTCGCTGGCGCTTGTCAACCGATCGAGTTGGTGTTTTTGCCAGTTTTGCTTCACGATAGTGACGGGCTGGTTTAAGCCCACACTTATAGTGTGATGCGCGCCCGATGGAATTATATCTGGAGCGTGAATAATGATGCCGTGAACACGCAATTTACCAAGAAATTTGTCCCACGCGACCGACTCTACTTTTACGCCCATGAAAGCTGAAACCCGCTCGCCGCTCTTAGGTCGGGACGCTTCCGTGTCAGATTTGATAGCGCGGCTGCTATATGCGTAGACTTCGTCGCCTTTGTAGACAACGTTGTAGAGGTGCCAGAGGTCATCTGGGGAATCGGGAACGACTTTAACGAAGCCCTGTCGCAGGTTGGTTTCGATTATTTTCAAGTCGGTACATCTCAGCTTGAGGTATGTGATAGGTTTGAGGTAGAAATATGCTGTGGGCAGTCGCCCGCTTTTCAGTAGGTGCCTTTATCATTTTCACTGTTTTTGT
>JADGNF010000028.1 GCA_017883615.1 Candidatus Bathyarchaeota archaeon | reverse complement strand
GTCTTATCTTCAAAGTCTTTCCTGTTGGCGTCCCTTTGTTCTATGTAGTTGGTTTCGTTTGTGTCACTTATTTTCTCGAAATCTTTTCTGTCGGTGTCAGTTTTGTCATCAAAATCTTTTTGGTTGCTATCTCTTTGTTCTGTGTAGTCTCTTTCATTGTCATCGCTTAGTTTTTCGAAATCCTTTCTATCGTTGTCGGTCTTATCTTCAAAGTCTTTCCTGTTGGCGTCCCTTTGTTCTATGTAGTTGGTTTCGTTTGTGTCACTTATTTTCTCGAAATCTTTTCTGTCGGTGTCAGTTTTGTCATCAAAATCTCTTTGATTACTATTGGTTTGTTCCTTGAAATCTTTTTTATCTTTTTTCGTTTTCTCCTTAAAAGCTCTATTCAATAATTTTTCGGCGATAGTTCCCAACCCATATGTCTGGAAAAAGACGAAAGAAACCACCAATCTGAACCAGAAGTTGGCTAATCCAGCTAGCAAGCTTGAAGCTTGTGCCAATGATAAGTTAATTCCGAGAACTCCGTAAAGCTGACTGGAAACTATTTGGGAGAAACCAGCAAGAACTACCCCTTGGTCCCTGATAGTACTTACTACAGTGTTCGTGATCAAAATTTTGTCAGCTGCAATTTGTGACCCTAGAGCAACAAAAACAAAGTATAACGCTAAGATTTCGAAAACCCAAGCAATAGTTTGGAAAACGATTGGTTTCACAATAGCTTTTGAATTGCTTTTGATTGACATTATTCCGTCATGAAAGTCTGTTATTTTATTTTCAAGATCGGTAGTTTCAAACGGTTTCTTCCTAACTTTTGCGATTGCGCCGACAAGGATTCGAAGCAGTTTCTTGGTTGCTGAAACATTCGTGCTCAAATATATTATCAGAAAAAGTGGTAATGCCAAAAAAGTCAGCGTTATCCCTATAGCGATCAACAAGAAACTGTTTACCGAGTAATTTAGAACGAGGAGAACCATGCCAACAATTAAGGAGCCTAAGATCACTACAAGCTCAAGAACATCTTTGATTATTACTGAAGCTAACACTTTAGCTCCCTCAACACCTTCGTCTTTACTCAGTAGGTAAGTCATGAAAAGGTCCCCGGCCAAACCGCCAGGAATAAGCGAATCAACGAAAATTCCAACCCAATTGAGATTAAAGACTCTTCTAAAAGTGGTTTTTACTCCCACAATGTCAAGTGCTGCTTTCCAAGTTAATGCACTAAACAATGCTACGCCTACAACGCATCCAAAAGACAGGAGATATATTGGGACGTTTATTCCCTCAATAACAACAGCAACCTGTTTTAAATCTGTGAAGAACAAGAAGTACAAAATAAAAACAAGAAACCCAAGCGCTGCTAATGGGCTAATCCATTTTGTGAAAGCAGGTTTCTGAGTCATATACTATTTTCCTTGATCTACCTAAGTTACAGTCTTTTTATCTTATTTTTGTTTTTTGATTTGACTTAATCTAAACAAAAGGGGAATTTGTGGTTATTTCCAAAGCTTTTTGCCAGTTAGGAGCCAGACTACTATCAAGACTACTGCTATTACGAGCAATATGTCTAACAATGCGCCCACGCCTGGCAAGGCAAAGAAGCCAACCAACCAAAGTATCACGAGTATAACTGCAATAGTTACTAATGTATTCTTAATAAATCCTCAACTAAGTTTAAACTACTGGTCTTAGGTACATGTGAAGTTGATCTTTTGATACTTTAAGGTGAAGTCCTTTGTCTGTCCAACGCGCAACCCCTTTCTCAAGGGATGAAATGGCCAACATATTTCGTACTCCGCCTTTCTTTGCACCCAGCACAGATTCAGCTATGCCTTTTTCTAATTCGATTTCAAGATGAGTTATTTTCCATTCTTCTGGGTCTACTTCTATTCCCTTGACAGTGCCGATTTTTTTGTCCAATGCAAAAACATCTTTGTCAATAAACTCTCTTGTTTTCATACTTATCTATCCTCCTTTATGCGTCCGTGATTTGGGCTAAATTATATATTGGCATGAACGGAGTTAAGGGTGTGTGAATGTGGGTTCACACCGACATTCAAATTGTCCGCCCGATTTGATCTTTCTACTGTTCGACTAGAATCTGGTATTCGTGCAGCTCGCAATCAAAAGTGTAGTGGCGTCTTAGGTTAGTGTTTCAGCTTTTTGCCAGTCAGATTCAAAACCTGTTCTTAGCACGCCTATAAGGTTACTGTTGTTTGTCCAAAGAGATGGGCTTTCTCCTAATCCGCTTTCTTTTGAGGTGGTAATCAACGCTTCTTTGTCGTCGGACATTATGAAGTGGTTCAAAGGTTCGCGATGAAACTTAATGTGAACAGCCGTCCCATTGATGAGTTTTTGGACTTTTTCTTTTAGCTGAAGGTCTGGGTTGTCGCCTTCGAATATTAGTCGAATGTGAGCGCCTTTCTTTACTGCGTGCTTGCATTCATCTGAAAACTGGGCCAAAATTGGTATAATTATTGCTTTGTCCGCGATCAACGCGACTTCTTTTTTTGAGTTTCTGATTAGTTCTGAAGTTTTTGATAATATCGCTTTTTTCTCGGCTATCAGTATGTAGATGCTTTCTTGTCCGGGAATTGGTTGTTTCCAGTCTTTGAGAGATAGCTTTTGGACTTTCCCCTTCATGTCTGATAATCGTTCGTCAGATTTGCTTTTTTCTTCCGAAACCAGCAAAGTTAGCGCATCAGAAATCGGCGTAGCTCGGACTTCGGCTGGTTTTCCCATTAATCTTTCAATCAGACCCATTTTTTCAAGCGAGGGAAGAATCCTATAGACATCTTCTCTACGTACTTTTGAATACTTTGCTACTTGTCCTACTGTAGTTTTTTCCAGTCTGAGTATTGCTAAATATATCCTTGCTTGATTAAGAGTTAAACCCAAGCCGAGCAGTAAGTCTGTGTTTTCATCGCCGGACATGTCTAATCTCACAAATACTCTATGAGTATTTGTATTTAAGAATGGCGATTGAAGTAAATACAAGTCTATCCTTTCACAGAAATACGTAATTTGCAATTGACTTGTCAGAACCAGTTTTTGAATTGGCCACCGCCATTGAGGGTTAATGGACTAAATGGAACAGGTAGGAAAAATGCTTCATAAGTTCAGCGGAAACAAAAATAAAAGTGAGGAGAATCGGTCATTTGGTCTAAAGGCAAACGGGTGCCTTAGCCTTGGAACGAACTCAATCGCAGGGTTACTGCCGAGGTCTATTAAGTGATTATTTAGGAGGGTTGGTCGCGTCAGCGTTTCCAGATGAAAAGGGCGTTTGTACTTTGCCAATGTTTTCTCTGATGATTCCGTAGGCCTTTTCGGCTTCGGCGTTAGGCAAATCGCCTAGAGCTAATGGCTCTCCACCGAACCTGAGAGTGCATTTGATTGTAGACCTTAGTAATCCTTTTTCCAAAACCACATTCGCTATGTCTCTGTAATTGTAGTCAGTGTAGTCTTTCTTTAGACCAAGGGCATGAGGATGCCGCAGAATCATACGTTCGTTAGTAAAGACTGCGGAATCGATGTTGATCTGGGGGTGGTAGATTTTCTGCCTAATGTACAGTTCAATCTTCTCGTTTGGATCGAGAATTTTTGCTATATCGTCAGGGGCATCCATAATTATTCACCAGTTTGATTTAAAGGGTTGTTTAGTTTAAGAGAATATGAAGCCAATTATAAAACCTACTGCGAGTCCAATGCCTAACGGTAGCAAGCCCATTATTAGTATCCCGTATTGAATTGCGATGGGCCCATATGTGTCTGCTAGGGTTTTCAATGCGCCAAGGCTCAAGCCGAAAAAGCCGAAGTACGCAACGACTACGAGTACAATTGCAGCGATTATGGCAATTTTTAGCATTTTGTGGAGCAGATATCCCACTATGAGGCCTATAACGAATGGGATGATCATTACCACAATGGGTGGCAAACCGCCAATGCTTCCAGAGGTTATAAAATGAAATATGTCATCTATGACGGTCAAAATTCACAACTCCGATTATGTTATTATCAGTGAAATTTGCTATTAAGCGTGTGTGACTGTAGCCCCCCTGCTACAAAGGAGCCCCTGAAACTAAACTTGCGCGTCTTGTTTATTTTGTGCTGAAATTATAAAAGGAAATCATAATCGTATTTTTGGTGGAAGGCGTGACTCCCAAGTTAGGGTTGTGACTGGGGCATCACATACACATTGCCATAAAAGCAATCCAGACTATATTCTCCATGGAACGTATTGGAGTCTTTCGATTTTAAATGAGCAGGATTAAAGTTGAGAAAAATCTGAGACAATTGCCAATTAAGGCGGCTGAAAATTTGGTTTTGTTAGACGGTAGAAATGGTGACGTAGATGACAACTTGAAGTTACGTTTGCCGCTCATTAGTTGCGAGTGTGGCGCTGAAATACTTTTGTTGCCGGACTTGGGAGCTATGAGTCGCGCCATTAGAACTCACGTTTTCGAGCATACAAAGAGAGGAAGAAGCGTTGAGATGAATAGTATCGATTCTGACAACATTGGGTTGCTGTTAAGTCAATGTGTAATTAGAAAAATTATAGGGTAAGGCAATCGTTCTTCTTAACTTAGGTGCGAACATTGAATGAGATAATGGTAACTAAAGATGCTAAGTTGGAAAAAGTAGATGTTGAAATAGATGAGATAGCGCAAAGGATTTTGTTAGAGCTTGAAGGTGCAAAGTCCACAGATTTATCGGATGTTCGTTACGCTAAAAAGATGCTGCATTTAGCGGACATTCACTACGCAAAAAGGGTTATCCAAAAGGTGGGAACCAAATCTGGAACTGACAGTGATATAGAAAAAAGAGCCGTAATCAAGGTTCTGCTGTTTTCTACATGGGTACAAAGACTCTATTTCATAATAAGAGCCTATATCATGGGGCTGATAGGTTCAGCCGTAACATTCGCCTTTATTTGGTACGTTGGT
Source organism: Candidatus Bathyarchaeota archaeon (assembly GCA_017883615.1). Lineage (GTDB taxonomy): Archaea > Thermoproteota > Bathyarchaeia > Bathyarchaeales > Bathycorpusculaceae > JADGNF01. Next base: position 36,712 of record JADGNF010000028.1, on the reverse strand, counting down.
ACGATAAACGCCGTAACAGGATATCTCTTTGGCATAGTCGTGTTTGCATTGTCGTTAGCTATCACAAGGTTGTTTGATGCGCAATTAACCCAAGCCACAAAAAAAATCGTCGAACTCTTGGCAAAACACAGAACTATAAGAGATTTCATAATGAAGCACTTCTAACGGGAGAGTTCGCGATAATTGTCTTTTGTAAGAGAAATAATTGACGCATTGGTCAAGGAGATAAGAGCTGTGCTCAGAGAGTACGTGCGTGAGACAGAGGATGCTGTAAAGAAACGCCTTCAAAGACTTCTAATCTCAGGCATAATTGTCGGTGTTTTATTAGCCTTGGTAATTTCATTAATCGGATCTGCTGTACTCTTTCTGCTTATCGGGTCGTTGAAGTATCTTAGCACTTCGATGCCGGCGTGGGAGGCTTGGAGCGTCATGGGTCTCACTTCAGCCGTTATTGGTGGGCTGCTATTTTTAGCGCTTTTCCTCTTTATAAGGAAAGAATTAAGAACAAAGCGAACTTGAGGTTTCCCTTGCTAAAGTGTGGTTGGTGTTGGCTACCAGTCACACACCCTTAAGAGCTTTCTGCAGCTTAACTATTATGTTGTATTGAGTTTTGGGAGGTGTGTTTGGATGACTGATAAACATGTTGATATTACAGAGCGGTTGCAAGGTATTGGCCAAACTGTTAGCGAGTATAAGGATTCGTTAGTGGGGCATTTCAAGGATATGGATGTTGAAGTTAAGGCCTGGAATTTCACTGTTGGAAAACTCGAAAAAGAGTACACAGTTGAGGTCAACGTAAAGCTAGGCATAAAGCCCAAAAAAGCATAAGCGTCCAAGTAAGAGCTAAAACAGCATTCTCAGGGCAAATATGGTAGTTTAGCCGTACTCACTCGGCGAACTAAATGGACAAAACTATTCCAAACGTGTTTGTCTGAGGAGAGGCAAAACTACCTTTATATTTCTAATTTTGTTCATACTATTTGTTCAGTTCGAATTGACGGTTTGTTCTTATGAATCTTACTACCCACATAATGTTTGGCGTTTTCGTTGGAGCCTTATTCTTTGGCAAACCAGAGATAGCTCTAATGGTTGGTGTTGGTTCTGTAATTCCTGACTTAGCTAGAGAATATGGTTTTTTAGCAAAGAGTCTTTTCGTCTCCGGCAAATACATCGCGCATTATTCCACAATTTCTTGTTCATCGGCATAGTATATCTAATAAATCCGTTTTTCGGCATCGGAGCCTTTCTTCACTCGTTCCTAGACTCATTCACCACAACCAGAGACAGAGGTGTAGAATGGCTGTATCCTTTTCAAGAATAGTAACCAAAGCTGTGTATGATTCTGACGGAAACAAACTCCCGCTTGATCCAAAACATAAAATCTATTTTCTTTCGAACGATCCGCCAGGACTGACACGAAGGACAACAAAAGACATTAAACCTGGCGAAGTACCCTTGCCCAACAGAAGAACTTATGGCCCGGCTCTTTCAGGGAAGTATCTTGACAGGTGCATTTTCTTTGGATCCATGGCGCTTGTTTTGCTTATGCTTCTTTTCGCAGTTCTTAGTTTGCAACAGTTCATCGATTTGAGCATACGTAAAGAAACCATTTCTCTTATTATACCATTGGTAATAGGCTCAATAGGTGTCTTCGTGAATTTTATTGTTGGCGAACTTGACAGAAAGAAATTGGTTAAAACCAAGTCAGACAGGCCCTACAAATTTACATTCATTTTGTCCGCCGGTATCATGATTTTTGCGATAATTCTCGGCGGAATCATGAATCCGCAAAGTGCATACACGACGCTGAGCAAAATGCCATACATCGCCGCCGGGGCGGTTGTTTTCATTTTCGTAGCTTTGGGAGTTTTAATTTATTCAACGCGCGGTTTTTCGGCGGATAGCAAAAAAGAGCCGCTAATCGTCCAGACAAGGCCAAACACTCCAGTGAACTTTCCTTTTTAAAGATTCAAAATCTTGGTTTCTAACGATAACGCACAAAAAGTCGTTGATAAGCCGGTTCATTAAAAGTTTTATGAAGCTTTATTCACTTTCAGCTTATTACTCGGTGCAACCGGATAATAAATTTGGTGCCCTTCCCTTCTTCACTCTCGAATGTTACAGTACCATTTAATGCTTCGGCCATGCGCTTAACTATAGCAAGTCCAAATCCCTGACCCTTTGATTTGGTTGTGAACAAAGGCGTAAAAAGTTTGGGTTTAACTGCTTCGGGGATTCCTTGACCAGTGTCTTGGACAGTTATTATCATGTCGCCCGGTTTTTGGTACGAGCAGATGTTGAGTTTTCCTCCCTCAGGCATAGCTTGAACTGCATTAATAACCAAGTTGCCTATAATGCGCTTCAACAAATCAGGATCAGCCATCACTTTTTTAGCATCTTCCTCTATGCGGGTAGACACTATAATGGTCTTTGGAACACCGCTTTTCTTCACCACATCGTCAATGACATCTTTCAAATCAGCCTCTCCGGCGACGGCTTTAATTGGTCTTGCAAAATCTTGAAGGTCTTGAACGATTTTTTTCATGTAGTCGAGGTCTTTTTCGATGTTTTCGAAGCTTTTCAGTCAAGCTTTTTCTGACATCGCCTTCGGCTATGGCAGGTAATTCGGATTTTGCGAGGTACAGTTCGCTGAGAATAGACTGCAACGGATTACGAATGTCGTGCCCGACCATCGCTGCTGTCTGACCAATAGCAGCAAGCCTTTCAGAGTCTTTGAGCTGTTTGGTACGTTCTTCAATTATTTTTTCAAGGCTTCTGGAGTACTCTTCAAGTTTAGTTTCTAAATTCTTGCGCTTCGTAACATCTTCAAGAATTTCCACAAAGTAACCTTTTTGAGGGCTATAGATCGATGCGCGGACCCAAATATTTGCTGTAGGTGAAAAGTTTTCGATGTTTGCTGCTTTTCCTGTAAGAGCAACTTTTCCAAGTATGCCAATCCAGTCGACAGGATCCTTCTTTAGGCTGGGGAATACCTTGGTTGCCCTCTTCCCCAGTATGGTTTCTCTTCTAACGCCTGTCATGTGCTCATAAGCCTCGTTTATACCGAGGTATACATAGTCAACTGGCTTACCAACTTTGTCAGTTATTATTTTGCAATATACGAATGCATCCAGCATTTTTGAGAAAAAGGTGACAATTTGCTTGCGGTCAGACCTAAATGCATCCAACCATTTGTCGTAAATATCCGCTGGGGTAGTTCTAATAGAGCTCGAGGTTCTTTTTTAGCTTTGGAATTCTTAAGCAGGCTCTTCCCAGACATAACGTACAATTGCCAACATGTATGTATAAGATTTGCGCTTTTTCGTATGTTTTGCCCTCATGTAACCATCCTAAAAATAAACGGAAATAGTGAGTAAGCATTAAAATGCTCACTATACTATTACTTATTTGACTGGTACTTTGTGTTTTTTTGGCGCGGGTGCAATAGTCTTCTTTGGGACGCAGACTTCAAGTAATCCATCTTTATATGTGGATTCGGCTTTCTCAGGGATTACCGCTTCGGGAAATGCCAGTTGTTTGTAAACGTGCGAGTAAACGCGTTCTCTGACGACAAAGTCAAAGTTCCTCTCCTTGCCTACCTTTTCAACATCCGTTTCAGCAGAAATTTCAATACCATCTTTTGTTAAGCTTACGTCTATCTTGTCTTTAGCTACGCCGGGCAATTCAGCATGCACCACAAACCTGTTTCCCTCGTCGACCAAATCTACAGTTGCCTCGCGAACTGGAACAAATGGTTCAAGACTTACCCAGTCCGCTGGGAACGCTATGCTTTCGATGAAGTTTCTGCGGAAATTGTCCATCAAGTCGTCAAAGGTCGTCAGAACATGAACTGCAGGAACGTGTTTAGCTGAAACGTGTTTTACAGGTTTTGCTGTGACTCCAGCTTTTGCGATTGCCTTCTCCGCTGCCTTTTTTTCTTCTTTACTCATTTTTTTCACCTCGATTAATGTATTATTGGAATCTTTTGAATATTGGAACTGAATTGTTTTCTCAAAATCTCAATTTACGCTATCTCTGTTCTTTTTGCAACTGCAATCTTGCAGCAATTTCTTTGGAAATTTTCTCCAGTCCCCTAGCCAACTCCCCGCTGGTAACTTCGTCTAATGGGTAAAACTTGCCCTCTTTATCCATGAATACAAGCTCTAACTTCTTCTCAACCATTGTTACACCACACAAAAATCTACTATCTAATGTGGCGTTTCTTGCATAAACTGTTTTCGCTTTGTGCGAGAAATCTGTCTTTTTCCAATGGTTTATATGTTACTTTCCGCTACTACTTTTAGTAGGAAGTGTTTCTACGCCAACTTTTTTGATAGTCTCTAGGCATTCACCTGAGAACTGCCCGTTAAATAACGAGAAAATGAAGAAACTAACACTTGAATTGCCTGAAAAAATGAGTGTGTTAGAGAAGAAGCATGGGATAAAGCGGGTAGGTGTTTGGACTGTAATCCCTGAGCATTTGGTGGTTTGGGTGTATGAAGCCCCAAGTTCAGATGCGTTGCAAAAATTCTCTATGGAGCCAGCCATTGCAAAGTGGATGGCTTGGAATACGAGCGAAATTAAATTAGCGATGAGTCTTGAAGAAAGCATGCAATTGCTAAAATGATCAATAATTGTATGCATTAATAATGGTGATGTAAACAATGGTTGAGTTAAAAATTTCTCTGGAATCAAACTGGGATCAATACTTGAAATCTTTGGCTGTAGGTCATCAAACTGACTTGAACAACGTTATCAATGAACTGTGCAAGTGGGCCTTTTCTAATTCTGAAAGCAAGAAACAGTTTGAAGCTTGGCTAGACGATGCTTATCCGGCAAAAGGTGTTGCAGAAGACAAAGAAAGCGATGCGGAGGAAGAAACCTCCGAAAACGAAGAAGCCGCCGAAGAAGAATCTGAAGAGGAGGCACACGAAGATAGAAACTACAGCGAAGACAGGGAACCAAAATCTTAAAGTTAAGAACCAATCGGGTCAAAAGCAATTCTGTTTTGAACAAAAAATGTACAACTTGTACGGCTGAGGTGAAAGAACATGAGTAAAGAAACAAAAAACGAGAAGAAACGTGAAGCGGCAACAGGTCCCCGAAGCGAAGACGAAAAAACTCAGAAGATGCGTGAGCAGGGAGTTGGTCCTCGCACTTCTCTTGGGAAAAAGCAGAGACGCCAGCGAAAAATTGCCGCTAACCGGTGAATTCAGAAAATCTCTCAGTGGACCGTTCATCAAAACTGAACTTTTTGTTTCAACATGGGTTTAGGCGGTTGCGGAACATTTTAACTCCACAACTCCCTTACTTTATTTTAGACTAAATTAGGTGTTCTGAACATGAGTTATTCAACAAGGCAAGGCGGCAATTACGAGGGTAGGCAGGGTCACGGTAAAGGATTTAAGCGTTATCCGGTCGAGTTAGGCGAAGAACTAGAAGTGGATATTATGGAATGTAGCCCCAAAGCGGAGGGCATTGCAAGGATTCAGGGTTTTGTAATCCATGTCCCTGGGGCGAAGGTCGGCGATCACGTGAAAATAAAAATCACTAGGATAGGCGAAAAGACCGCAAACGCCGAAATAATTAAGTAACTTTTTCCTTCAAGTTCTCTCGGAAAAAACAAGGACCCTGAAGCAAAATTGTCTAATTCGCGATTGAAGAAACACATTTTTCTTAGGATTTATCAAGTTTCTGATTTTGAGATAGCCTTTGAAGGACATAGCCAACTACTAGTCCTGTGCTCACGACGTTTGCATTGAATGTTGCCGAGCTTATCAGCAGTGCCTGCACTGGGTTCTGTAACCCCAGCGCCAAGTTGCTGATCGTGACTCCTGACAGTATGATGAGCGCTAGTGGGGGCACGAGGACTGCCCAGATTTTTCTTTCCACCCATTCTTTGGTGACAATTATTAAGGAAGTGAAACCAAAAAGTATGCTTGCTGTTGAGAGTAGTCCTGCAGTAAACTCAAAGGGAACTTGGGTTTCCAAAGAAACGTGCTTAAAGACAAACGCGTCGACAAACGGTAGAGTAATTGCTAGTGGGAACCCGATTAGTAGAAGAATTGCCCACACTAACCTTATCCTTCTATTTTTTGTCTCGTTCTTCATGCATCCCACTTCATGAAGCCATTAGTTTTGAATGTTGTTTTGGCTAATATGTTTTCTCAGTTTCTGTTGAGCTGAGAAGAACAGCGAGCGTTCTCTGCGATCCATTTGGGTGTGTAAGTCAAAAAAAGGAAGCGATTGGAATGGCTACTCATTAGCCGTTTTTTCTTCATATGGCCGATGCTTGGTCTTTGTTATTGCATAGATACCGATGACTATTGCAACAACGCTTAACGCGATGCTAATGTAGGCTAGGGTTGTATTCGTCGATGTTGAACCGGATGTTTCGTTGTTGCCCGGGGCGCCTGTTGCTCCGGTTGCTCCAGTTAGACCTATTGGACCTTGAAGGTTGGGAATTGTCACTGTGGTGTTTGCGCTGCTGATCACGTTGCCATTAGCGGTTGAGGCGACCAGATTGAATGACCCGCTTATGGTTGTGGGGACGATGACTATTGCCGAGAATCTACCTTGGCTATCGGTCGTTATTTGGCTCGGTGGGAAGGTGTACGTTGCTGGTCCATGGGGCGGGGCTAGTATTATAGTGACTGGTTTGGAGACGTCGAATCCTTGGCCGGTGACGTTGAAAATGTTGCTGTTGTCTGGTGAAACTTTGACAGTTTCTGGAACGTTGCCTGCGGGTCCAGTCTGCGATGCGTCGCTTGGTGAGAACAAAACCCATGGTTGGAAGCCTACGACGTTTGTGGTGTTTGCAATGATCAGGTAAAAGCCTGAAGTGCTGACAATGGGTAAAGTAATGTTAACTGCAAAGTTTCCTAGGTCGTCTGTTGTTGCGTCGGGAAGGGCAAACGCTAAGGTTGTTTGGTCGTTAAGGTATATGCCGATATTAACTGTTGCGGAGGTGCCAAATCCGCTTCCTGTTAGCGTGAGAACGCTGGGAGTGTCTGTTGAGGAAGCAGTTAGGGTGCCAGGTGTGGGTTGGGCACGTGCTGAAGTAGTCAACATGACGGTCAAGAATACAAGTGTCATTGCTACCGTTAAGGCGCTTTTTTTGGTGTGTACCATTTTAATACCTGCCTTTTGATTGAAAATACATGTCCAGTATAGATAAAACTTGTTCCTAATCACGCGCAAAAACCAGCCGTACCGAAACCTGCGGATATACAAGAAATCAAAGGCCTAAGAAAAAAACCTAAGATAATTGCTTCAGATTTTCAAATCCAAAAAAATTAAGAATGGCAGATAGCATTAACGAAGCCCTTTTCTCAGCCTCAACAAGGAGGCTTTAGTGTTTCCAAATATCTATCTTAAAAATCACAAAAACGAACAGAAACTGTTAAACCCACCATTTCTTCACAAACTGCCAATCCAACAACGCAAGCATGAAAAGAATTGAAACAACTAAACTCCCAATCAAACCCAGAAGAGTGTATATACGCTATACGTGGAAAATGTATATACAAACAAGACCCCCCTCCCCCCTTTGCGCAAGCACACACCCAACTTAAACCCTAAGCGAGAAGTAGTGAATGCTCCAGCACTCACTTCTACCAAAACCCCAAGAACCCGCCTAAACCAAAAACAGAGCCCAAAACGCACAGATCCAGAGAAGTGGTAAAACGCAAAACACCCACCACTACTACCAACAAGAAAAACAAATTCAGCCAACAACAAAGCCTAATCGAAAAAGAAACATCGCCTCAACGTTCCAGGCGCGGACTGTACATACGTTTGTATATGCAAAACGTATATGCAACCCCAACCCCCCTCCACCGTTGCACGCACACACCTCGACAAGTTGTTGAATAAGCCAACGCTTCCTCTTCTACAAAAAACTCAAGAACCAACCCAAACCAAACAAGCAACCCAAAACCCAACCGAAAAGAAGTAGTATTTTCCAAAAACACCCACTACTACTACAAACAAGAAACCAAAACACCCAAAACACTCCAAACTCAAAACACACCATATCCGAAACCTAAAAAAGACCCAGCAAAGTTAACTTAGCCACCTGAGGAAAAACCCAGTGTCATCAATCATTGAAGACCTCATTGCAAGAAAAGTTTTCAACAATCGAGGGGAAGAAACCATCGAGGTTGACGTGATAACCACAGCGGGCTTCGGTAGAGCCTCAGCTCCAGCTGGGAAAAGCCGCGGAAAAGCCGAAGTAATCTACTACCCCTCAGGCGGCGTAGACGCAGCAATAAAAAAAGCCGACGAACTCATCGCACCCGAACTCGCCGGACTCAACTCCGACTACCAAGAAGAAATCGACAACACCCTCCACGAAATTGATGGCACAACCAACTTCAAAATCATCGGCGGAAACACCGCCTTCGCAGTTTCATTAGCAAACGCGGAAGCAGCCGCCAACAGCCACAGCCTCCTCCTATTCCAGTTCCTGGGCGGAAGCAAAGCAACTATCCTGCCTTACCCACTGGGCAACTGCATTTCAGGCGGACAACACGCACTGAGAGGAAAAAGCCCAGACATCCAAGAATTCCTCGCACTACCATACGGCGCCGAAACCTTCCTCGAAGCCGCAACCGCAAACACCCAAATCCACAAAAAAATCGGCGACGTCCTAAAGAAAAAAGACAAAACCTTCACCGCAGGCAAAAGCGACGAAGGCGCATGGATCGCCAGCATCGACGGCGCCGACGCTTTTGAAATAATCGCCAAGGCCTGCGAAGAAGTCGGCAACGAACTTGACTTCGAATGCGGATTCGGCCTTGACATGGCTTCCTCTTCACTTTGGAACGAGAAAGAACAAGTTTACGAGTACCCCAACGAAGGCGTCAAACGCGACAGCGGCGAAGAACTCGAATACGTCAAAGAAATCATCGAAAAATACCATCTCGCATACGTCGAAGACCCATTCCACGAAGAAGACTTTAAGAGCTTCGCAGAACTCACACGCCAAACCAAGAACTGCCTCATCTGCGGCGACGATCTCTTCACAACAAACAACGAACGACTAACCCAAGGCGTAAAAATCCACGCAGGAAACGCCATCATCATAAAAGTTAACCAAATCGGCACATTAACAGACGCCTTAGAGACCATAATGACCGCCCAACGCAACGGCTACAGCTGCGTAATGTCCCACCGAAGCGGCGACACAACCGACTGGCACATCGCACACCTCGCAGTCGCATTCGGCTGCCCAATCATCAAAACAGGCATCGTAGAAGGCGCCCGAATCGCCAAAATCAACGAACTGCTACGCATCGAGCAGTTCCTAGGAAACCGCGCCAAAATGGCCGATCTCCAAATCTAAGTAACAAAGAAGGTATACATATGGAAGAAGAAAACAAAGCAAATCCTCAACCTGAAACTGAGCCCGAAAATGCAGAGGCACAGGAAAGTAACGTTGAGGAAGAAATGGAAACCGAAACCGAGACTGAAACGGAAACCCAAACCGAAAATCCAACCCCTGAAGCTGAACCAGCAAAACCTGAGGTTCCATCAGCACCCGAAGAGGAGCTGCTGTTGCCCAGAGACACCTTGCTGTCAGCCGGTATCCACATCGGAACCAGGATGAAGACACGCGACATGGAACCCTTCATCTATCGGGTCCGACCCGATGGACTATTCGTGCTCGACGTGAAAAAAACCGACGACAGAATCAGAGTCGCAGGCAAATTCCTAGCACGATATGAACCCTCAAAAATCACTGTTGCAGCGACAAGGCTCTACGCGCATGAACCAGTCAAAAAGTTCTGCCAACTAACAGGTTCCAACCCACTAACAGGCAGATTCATCCCCGGCATGCTAAGCAACCCACTCTACCCACACCGAGTAGACCCCGAAATCATCGTCGTTTCCGACCCACGCGCAGACGCACAAGCAGTCAAAGAAGCATCCGCAGTAGGCATCCCAATCGTCGCATTATGCAGCACCGACAACGAATTCGCAGGCGTAGACTACGTCATCCCAACCAACAACAAAGGCAGACGCGCGCTAGCCGTCATATTCTGGCTCTTGACAAGACAGATTCTAAGAGAACGCGGCGAGCTCAAACCAAGCGAAGACCCGAAAGCAACGATTGAAGATTTCGAAGCGAAAATCAGCAGAGAAGACGAAGAAGGGGAATAAACCTTGCCAAGCATTCGCCGTCCTGTCGTGGCGGGAATGTTCTACGAGGGAACTGCCCAAGCTCTTCGCGAACAGGTTGAATCCTGTTTTCTTTCTCCCTTTGGACCTGGAAAACTGCCAGCGGTTAACGTTGCTGGTTCCCGGAACATATTGGGGCTGGTTTGTCCGCACGCAGGCTACGTTTACAGTGGCGCTGTAGCGGCAAACGCGTATTTTTCTTTAGCTCAAGACGGAAAACCTGAAACAGTCGTAATTTTAGGTCCCAACCACACCGGCTACGGCAACCCGCTTTCAGCAATGCGCGAAGGCTTTTGGCAAACTCCTTTAGGTAACGTGGAAATCGACACTGAAACGGCAGACCCGATCGCCAAAGAAACAAGTATTTTGGATTTTGACGAAATTGCACACAGGCACGAACATAGCATCGAAGTCCAACTGCCGTTCCTGCAGTACATTTACGGAAATAGCTTCAAGTTTGTGCCCATCTGCTTTTTGATGCAGGATTTGGAGTCAGCGCAGGAAATCGGTAGAGCGTTGGCAGAGGTTTTGGCTAACAAGAACGCTGTGGTCATCGCGTCTTCGGATTTCACCCATTACGAGTCGCAGGCAAGCGTGGACCGGAAAGATTTGGCTGCTTTGAAGGCCTTAGAAGAACTGGATGAAAAGAAATTCTATCAAGTTTTGGAAGCCCAGAACGTTTCCGCATGCGGCTATGCACCAATCGCGGCCCTAATTACTTATGCAAAAGCTTTGGGCGCAAAAAAAGCAGAAGTTCTCAGTCACAAAACCAGCGGCGACATAACCGGAGACAAGTCAAGCGTTGTCGGCTACGCAGCAGTCACCATCAAAAAGCCAATCTAAACTGCCTCAATTCGGAACCGTTTACTTTTTGAGCACCCTATCAAACAAAGCTTTAGTTTTCGCAATCTCATACATTGGCGTCTTGTGGAATAACTCCAGCGTAATGGGGCCATCATAACCGTAACCTTGCAGTTCCGTGAGGAAATGGGTTAATTCAGGCGTTTCTTTTGTGAAGGGTCGATGGGCTTTGTTTGCCATATGAACGTTGCACACGCGCTTGCCGTAAGCTTCAAGCAAACTATCTACCTGTTTGGTTTCTAAGGCGTGGCATAAGTCGAACGTTATCCCCATTTTCTCTTTGGGGTCTATTACTGCGAGGACTTCGTTGAGTTCTTCCGGGTTTTTGCCAAACCCCGTGGAAGTATACGACAGATTCTCCAAAGACAGCTTTATGCCAAGCTTTTCCGCGAACGGGTTGATTTCGCTAAAAACCTCTGTCAGACATTGTTCCCTTACAGTTTTGGGCAGCTTTTTGGAGACGTTCGAATGCACAGTCATCAGTAAAGTGCGGAGTGCTTTGGCGCATTCCAGCGAGATCTTGCCATAATAAACCGCCTGATGAACCTCAATGGGATCTTTTACGTGCAAGACAGCTGAATGAAGAGTCAAACAATTCAGACCAGACGAAGCCAACGCCTTCTGTTCTCGATAAACGTCAGTGTCATGCTCCTTCTTTATGGATTTCATGTTGAACTCGATGTCGGTAAAACCGAGTTGCTGTACGGCTGCAAAGTTTTCATTTATCTTCAGTTTGCTAAAAATCCCATTGGACAAACTCAGCTTCATGCTTTTTCGCCTTCGCTCCTATCTTAACTAGATTCATAGATAAAGAAGTCGGTCAATTCATGGTTCGATTTCTTTCAAGCAGCTTCAACCGTTAGCAAAAAAAGAAATGCCGTGGGGGTAAAAAAATTGGGCGCCTCAGTTGCATGCTTGATTAGGGTTGGCTTAAGCTTGAGTCATTTTACAGCGAATGATGCGCATAGTTCTTCTACCGTGCGATTCAAGGTGAGTTCTGCTATGTCTTGTCCATAGTCCAAAATGCGTCTTGAGCTGTCTAGAACCAGCCTCAGAATCGCAGACATGTTGGGGTCCATTTTTTTGCTGCTCATAAGTCTGATGAGCTCGTTTTCCAGCTTCACGTAACTCTGCCGCTTTGGAATTAGGGCTTCGGCGTCGTTGTAGTCGCGTTTAAACATGGCTTTGGTCGCATCCTCAAATAGCTGGTAGGCTAACGCGTTGAAGTTGATTATCTGCGAATAAACTTCTTCGTCTATGGGATCTTTCAGGAACAACAACTGGTCAGCAACGAGTTTTTGGAAGTTTGCAAGGTTGTTCATGATGTTTATCGCATTTTCGCCGATATCTTTGATGTCGTTCACGATGATACGGTACAACAGGAATTCTTTGGGGGTTTTGAAGCCGAGCTCCCGGTACATGTTATGCTCAATTCCGAACTTGAGTTGGCGAACGATATATTGACCCAACCTGTTAGCATCATGTTCAGCGTTGATTACATTTTGGAAAAGCTCTTTATTTCCCCCTTTAAGCGCTAATATAACATCGCGGTGGGCGGCGAGCGCAACGATTACCATTCGTCGAACTGCTTTTTCGATGGGAAATTCCGAATGTTTCACAAGAATTTGTAACGTTACTTCATCGTTGGTTTCGTCAATTATTTCGGCTCCTAAGAAAGATTCCTTGGCGAAGTTTTTGATTTCAGTTTTGGATTTGGAAATGTCGCCTTTGCCTCGGAAGTGGACCCGGATTACGTCAGCGCTGATGACGTAGAGTGCCTGTAGCAGTCGCAGGGTGGATTGGAGATTTTCTTCGGTATCTACGGTGATGTAGTATTCCTTGAGTTTGCTGCCCTCTTCCACACCCGTTTTTTCGCGTATTTTTCTCGGAATAAGATTCAGCGAGGAGTCAGGTTCGAGGTTAAAAGCGATTTCGCTACCGCGTTTCAACCCAATATCTTGGACCCATTCTTTTGGGAGTGAGATGATGAAACTGCCTCTGCCAGTACATTGGACGCGTCTATACCCCAAATCTTTTTCAGCCAACTCTATTCACCATTTACCAAATATATGATTCATATACGTTATATAACTCATTCTCTTACACATAAATGATTTTCACTACAATTATATAGAATACGTGCTATTACATTGCCACTTCCAAACAACAGGTGAACATAGATGTCAGTAAACACATGTAAACCACCCATACAAAACACTGAGCAAACAGTCACCACCAACTCAGTACTGTGCACAAGAGACGTAGAACTTTACATACTTATGCTCACCTGTCCACGCTAACCAATAACACGAGGTAAAAATCATGAAACGAATAACAGCTAAACAAGAACACTGCATGGGCTGCGGACTATGCGAAGTCTACTGCACTACTCAACACAGCAAATCCAAAGACATCGTCAAAGCTTACAACCGCGAAAAACCCCGCCCCATCAGCCGCGTACGCTTAGAAATGAACAAACCCATCTCGTTCGCGATTCAGTGCCGACACTGCGAAGACGCGCCATGTGCTCAGGCATGCCTAACAGGAGCCATGCAAAAAGACAAAGAAACTGGCTTAGTTACTCACAACAAGGACAAATGTATGGGCTGTTGGACATGCGTTATGGTTTGTCCATACGGTGCCATAAAAATCGACAAAGAAGGCCACGTAATCGCGAAATGTGACCAATGCACCGAATTAGAAACCCCCTCATGCGTCGCCAACTGCCCAAACGGCGCTCTAGAAATCAAAGAGGTTAAAGCGTAATGTCAAAGTACGTCATAATTGGCGCTTGCGCCGCGGGCATAGGCGCAGTTGAAGCCATACGCGAAGTAGACCCAACCGGCGAAATCACAGTCATCAGCGAGGAGCAATGCAGTCATTACAGCCGCCCCATGATAAGCGACTTCGTCAGCGGCAAAGCCGACCTCGCCAAGATGAAGACCCGCGACGACCAGTTCTGGCAAAAAAACAGCGTTAACCTTCTCTGTAGCAAAAAAGCGGTTAGCCTTAACCTTGAAGGTCATGAAGTTGTGCTTGGCGATGGAAGCAAAGTCTCTTACGAAAAGCTCCTCTTAGCAACTGGCGGCAAACCGTTTGTTCCCAAAACCGAAGGTCAAGAAAAAGAAGGTCTCTACACCTTCACTAACATAGCTGACGCAGAACGCCTAGCCGACAAAATCAGCTCTGGCAATGCAAAAAATGCGGTAGTTATCGGTGCAGGCTTAATTGGCATCAGCGTCACGGAAGCCCTCCTGAAGCGGGGTGTAAAAGTTACGATGGTAGAGTTGCAGGACAAAATCCTCAGCCTTCTTCTTGACGCCAAAGCCAGTGACATCATGGAAGCAGTTGTGCGCAAAGCTGGCGTGAACATTGCTACAGGGCAGTCGGTCCAGAAAATCGTTGGCAAACCCGGCAACGACGGTGTAGTCGGCGGTGTTGTTCTCACGAAAGGTGACCAGATTCCTTGTGACATGGTTATCGCAGCCATAGGCGTTATCCCACGCACCGAACTTGTTGTCGGTACAACCGTGAAAATTAACCGCGGCATAGTTGTCGATAACCAGATGCAAACCAACGTGCCAGACGTTTACGCCAGCGGCGATGTCGCGGAAACCTACGACTTCGTGCTAAACCAGAATCGTACCCTGCCGCTTTGGCCGCTTGCCGTTTTGGAGGGCAAAATCGCGGGCTACAACATGGCAGGCAAAAAGACGGATTATGCGGGCGGAACCAACATGAGCAGCCTCAAGTACTTCGGCGTTCCCATCGTTTCGATCGGCATGGCGAACCCCAAACCTGACCCCACACTCGAAATCATAGTCAAAGAAGACAAAGCAAAAGGCGTCTACAAGAAGCTGGTCCTCAAAGACGGCGTCATCGTGGGCATGACTTTCCTTGGCGATATCGAACGCGCCGGCATCCTATTCTACCTCATGAAAAACAAGGTCAACGTGAAAGAGTTCAAAGCCGCGCTCCTAGCAGACGATTTTGGGCTCGCAGCGCTCCCCATGAGTCTACGTAAGACCATGAGTCTGGAGGAATAAAGATGAATCAACAAGACCTAAAAATCATAAACCCATTCGGCAACGACAAAGACTTCGCAGGCTGCAGCATATTTGGCATGATGAACCTGGAAGGCAAACGGTTCGGCTCCAAAGACCCCGTCCGTGCCATCACCAACATGCATGAACGCAGCAACGGCTTAGGCGGCGGCTTCGCAGTCTACGGCATCTACCCCCAATTCAAAGACTACTACGCCCTGCACATCATGTACCTGAGCAAAGACGCGAAAGAAAAAACCGACCACATCTTGGCTTCAAACTTCAACATCATATTTGACGAGGAAATGCAAACTAAACCCGCCAACGTCATCAATCCACCGCTTCTGTGGCGGTACTTTGTGGAGCCTAAAAAGAACCGACCCAAAACCCAAACCGAAGACGACTGCATAATCGAGGCTGTCATGCGCATCAACACCGAAACGGGTCAAGCGTTCTTGTTTAGCAGCGGCAAAGACATGGGCGTATTCAAAGGCGTCGGGTTCCCCGAAGACATAGCGGATTTCTTCTGCTTGGAAGATTATCAGGGTTACTTGTGGAGTGTCCACGGACGGTTCCCAACAAACACTCCGGGCTGGTGGGGTGGCGCGCACCCATTCAACATCCTAGACTGGACCGTCGTCCACAACGGCGAACTATCCAGCTACGGTATCAATCGTCGCTACCTCGAAATGTACGGCTACAAATGCACTCTGCAAACCGACACTGAAGTCCTCGCATACGCGGTGGATTTGCTCATGCGCAAAGAGCAGCTTCCAATAGAAATTGTGTCGCAGATTTTGGCAGCGCCGTTCTGGTCGGAAATTGACCAGATGGAACCCAAAAAGAGACTCGCGCTCAAAACATTGCGCCAAACCTACGGGAGCCTCTTGATGAACGGACCTTTCAGCGTCATAATCGCCCACCATGGCGAAATGATTGGCTTAACGGATCGCATCAAGCTACGCCCGATGATTGCAGCCACCCGCGGCGACATGCTCTATCTCTCCAGCGAAGAAGCCTCAATCCGCTTAGTTTCACCTATGCTGGATAAGCTGTGGACCGCACGCGGCGGGGAACCGCTTATCGGCAGAGTTCGCAGCAAGAAAACAGTAGCCCCAACGGAGGTTAAAGCGTAATGAAAACTTACATACAACCCGAATATATCGTGGAACGCGACCAGGACAAATGCATTAGGTGCAAAGTCTGCGTCAACCAATGCACGTATGATACCCATAGCTACGATGCCGAAGACGACGTTATATGCAGCAAAGACGAGAACTGCGTGAACTGCCAACGATGCGTTACCTTCTGCCCCACCCACGCGATATCCATCAAGAAGAACCCAAGTAGCAACCGTGACAACTCCAACATGACTCCCGATGTTATCCGAGACATCAAAAAGCAAGCCGAAACCGGTGGTGTTCTCCTGACAGGTATGGGATGTGACAGACCCGGACTAAGCTACTGGGACCGGATACTGGTGAACGCTAGCCAAGTCACAAACCCCTCCATTGACCCGTTACGAGAACCCATGGAAATCCGCACATACTTGGGCGCGAAGCCAGACGCGGTTGACTTGAAGCACAAAAACGGCGACATAGACATCAAAACCCAACTAACTCCCCAATTGACCTTGGAAACCCCAATTATGTTCTCTGCCATGAGCTACGGCGCCATCAGCCTCAACGTCCACCAATCCCTCGCACGCGCAGCCACCAAAGCGGGCACGTACTTTAACACGGGCGAAGGCGGTTTAGACCCCAGCCTCTACAAATACGGTGAACACACAATCGTTCAAGTGGCTTCAGGTAGATTTGGTGTCCACTCCAAGTACCTGCACGCAGGTGCAGCCGTAGAAATAAAAATCGGTCAAGGTGCCAAACCCGGCATAGGTGGGCACCTCCCCGGTGAAAAGGTCACTGAAGACATCGCACGCACCCGCATGATTCCAGTTGGTACCGACGCGCTTTCTCCAGCGCCGCAGCATGATATCTACAGCATCGAAGATCTGCGTCAACTAATCTACGCTTTGAAAGAAGCAACAAACTATGAGAAACCCATTTCCGTGAAGATTGCAGCAGTTCACAACGTAGCAGCCATCGCAAGCGGCATAGTCCGAGCAGGCGCCGACATCGTAGCCATCGACGGCGTACGCGGCTCCACAGGCGCAGCCCCCAAAGTCATCCGAGACAACGTAGGCATACCCATCGAACTCGCCCTCTCCAGCGTAGACCAACGCCTCCGAGACGAAGGCATCCGCAACCGCGCCTCAATCGTGGTGGCAGGTGGATTCCGAAGCAGCGGCGACATATTCAAAGCCATCGCACTTGGTGCCGACGCCGTTTACATCGCAACCGCAGCACTCATATCCATGGGCTGCACGGTCTGCCAGAAATGCTACACGGGTAAATGCCCCTGGGGCATCGCCACACCCGACCCATGGATTGGCAAACGTGTCAACCCCGACATCGCCTCCGAACGCCTCGTGAACTTGCTAAGGGGCTGGAGCATGGAAATCAAAGACATGATGGGCGGCATGGGTATAAACGCCATAGAAAGCCTCCGCGGCAACCGACTTCACCTACGCGGGGTCGGCTTAACGGATACAGAACTACGAATCTTAGGAATAAAAATGGCGGGTGACTAACATGGCAACGAAACAAAAGACCGCAATAATTAGTGAGAAATTCCAATCCTTCGCCAAAAACGAAAAAGGCATCTGGAAAATTAACGCGCAAGACGTTCACTACAAAGAACTCAATATCCTACTCCGTGAACTTGACAGCAACGGCGTAGCAAAAGTGGAATTGAGCAACATTTACGGGCAACGATACATCGGCACTGACCTGAAGACGAAGCTGAAAATCGACATTTACGGTACACCTGGGAACGATTTGGCGGCTTTCATGGATGGCCCCAGTATTGAGGTTCACGGGAACGCGCAGGACTGCACGGGCAACACGATGAATGATGGGCAAATCGTTATCCACGGCAGGGCAGGCGACATCACAGGTTACGGTATGCGTGGCGGCAAGATGTTCATCCGCGACGACGTCGGCTATCGCGTGGGCATACACATGAAAGAATATGTGAATGACAAGCCTTACATGGTGGTCGGCGGCACGGCAGAGGACTTTCTGGGCGAATACATGGCAGGCGGCATTCTCGTCGTTTTGGGCTTAACGCTCAAGGAAGGCGAAGGGCACAAGGCGCGGTTCGTGGGCACAGGCATGCACGCAGGCATAATCTACGTCAGAGGCGAAATCGGCAATCTGGGCAAAGAAGTCAAAGTCATGGACGTCAACGAAGCAGACCTCGAACAAATAAAAAGCCTAGTCAAAGAGTACTGCGACCACTTCAACGCCGACATGGACGCAATCATGAAGGGCAAATTCGTCAAAATCGTACCCTACTCACACCGACCCTACGGCAGAGTATACGCCTACTAAACCAACCTTCCTTTTCCTTTCCTTGAACTTTTTTGAGTTTTTTGTAAAAGCATAAAAGCGTCTGCCGCGCACGTTTTGTTAATTTCGTGTTACCGCGTTTGAGAAGGCTAACAGGATACACATACCTGACGGAATCCTAAACCCCTACGTCTGCATCACAATGTACATAGTTGCATTGCTGTTCCTGGCGTGGGCTTGGCGAGGCACCAAAAGAACCCTCAATTGCTAAATAATCCCGCTCATAGCCATAGTCAGTGCCCTTGTTTTCGTTATCCAGCTGGTAGAGTTTCCGGTGGCAAGCGGGGCCAGCACCTGGCACTTCTTGGGCGGCACCATCGTTTCGATGGTTTTGGGTCCCTTCGTTGCTATAATCAGCATGACCCTAACCCTAATTCTCCAAGCCTCCATAGGCGACGGCGGCATAAGCAGCTTCGGCGCCAACATCTTCAACATGGTAATCATCGGAGCCCCAAGTTTCTTCGTAGTCAAATCCTTAGCAGGCGAAAACTTTAGTGATCGGCGGTTGGCGGCAAGCGTGTTTGTGGCATCTTGGGTATCAAACGTCTGCACGGCGTTGGCGGTGGGTATCGAAACCAGCATTGCCCCCTTAGCAGGGAACCTCGGAGGCATAACCGTAACCGTACCAACAATGCTTATCTGGTACGTTCCAACGGGACTAATCGAAGGTATCATCGCGGCTGTCTTGATTGTGCCGCTTTCCCATATCAAAACGCTAAACCTCCATGGCTTAGACAGGTTGCGGAACCGAAACAAACCCAATAACCCGCAAAATGTGGGAACCATTTTAAGCATACAAAACAACGTTAATCAAGGAAAGTGAATTTCATGCCCAACGCCCAAATCTTCGTCGCTTTAACTCGTCAGGATAAAGAAACCCTCAAACACTTCGAGACGGTCGCCAAAAAGGAAGTCGTCACCCTTTACTTGCAGGAGTTTGAAGCGCAGAAAACCCCGCCTGTCTGGCAGACCATGCGTGATGCGTTGGCGGCTTCGAAGGCTATGTTTCTTCTTGTGGGTCCCCAGTTGGTGGAGGCAAAGAAGAAGGACGGCGCGGAATGGAGCAACATTCAAGGCTGGCTCAATTACGAGTTAGGTATTGCAGCCACTTTGAACCTTGACGTCTGGGTAATCTGCGATAACAAAGTAGCCATAAACTTCTCCGTTCTTTTCCTCAACAACTACTCTTTGGGCATTGAAACAAAAGCCAACGGATATGAAGCCAAAGTTCTTCGCAGCTACAATGAAGGCGCAAAATTCGAGTTCGGCTACAGTCCCGCAAGGCGGTTCTTCTGCCCAAACAAACTTTGCGGCGCTAAATACAACCTACACAATGTACTTCTGCAGGGCGAATCCGTCGTTTGCCCCACCTGCCTGAAACCTGTTTCGTTCCCAAAAGGGTGGCAATTAACCTAAAAAAATGAGAAGTTGCTGGGGCAGACTGCTTTCACCAGTTTCCCGTTTGTCGGCATCTATTTTCTTTTGATGACGACGAATGTAACGAGGGCGATGATTGTTATGATGACTACTGCGATTACGATGGCAACTGTTGTGGCTGGGGTTTCGGTGTTAGGTGTAGTTGTGGTTGGTGTTATTGTTGGTGTTGCCGTGGGGCTTTGTGTCGGTTCGGCGTTTCAATTCTGCCAAAAAAGTAGGGGCCGCTGTTGGCAGTTTTTCAGGTTATTGGCGTTTTGGAAAAAAGGTAAGGATGAGCGGCGGTCAGAAGATTGACTTTGCCTGCCGCTGCTTGGAATGTTTTGCGTCTTAAAATAAGGGGGGGGTAGGCTTCGCGCTCAACAGGTCTCGGTAAGTCAGTTTCTTGGGTTTTCTTCTTTTGGTTTAGGCTATAAATAGAGGGGGGTAGGTTGCTGCAGAGCAAACGTCATCAAACAATAAACGCGATCATGTTTGGTGCCTAATATTTGATGCATGCAGAAAATGGGAGGGGGGTAGGCGAAAATGCAACTGCAAGGTTTGAAACCAGTGTTCACGAACATGTTTGACTCCTAATAGTGACTCGATGCAGAAACCTACAGGGTAGGTGACAATTAACATAATCTGCCATTAGATGTTGAAAACTGGAGAAGTAGAGGAGGTCTGAATGGTTTCCCTATAGTCACTTAAGTTTCAGTCGGCGAACCTGAATCATCAAAATCACAAAGCCCTGTAGAAAACTTAGCGAGTTCGCCACAATCATTGGCAAATCCGCCAAATAAATGCCGTAGACTAACCAGAGGAAGATGCCCACACAGAACAGCATCGAATACGATGTTAGGGTGTTATCCGTTGTGGGTTTGAACCGTGTCCTCCAAGATTTCAGCAATTGAGGAAATAGCGAAACGGTCGTGAATATGGCTGCGACTAACCCAATTATTGTGATGAAGTTCATTGTACCTTTTTCTCTTCGTTAACTGGGGTGTCATTTTATTTTAGGCTTAGCCTCCCAAAACCCGAAAACTGTTGGATGCCTGAAGCGGTTTTGAGGATAAAATTTCCCAGATTCCTGTGGCTGCTGATTACTCAAGAATCAGCCTTAGGCGGGTTTACGATTTGAGCATTAAGCATCCAATGTGCAGTTTTGTTTAATGATACTTCTTTTGTAAAAGGAAGGTTTAAATAAATACTGACTCATTTCGTATATGCTTCAAGCTAAACGGATGAAAAATAGATGTCATCTCAGGAATTTCGTCACATCGTTCGTATCTTGGGTTCCGATTCAGCAGGTACTCTGAAAGTCGGCTACGCCGTAACCAACATCAAAGGCGTAAGCCTTAGCATCTCCAACGCGGTACTCAAGAAGGCTGGTATCAGCCCCGATTTGCGGGCAGGCTTCCTCACAGAGGCAGACATATCCAAAATCGAGGAAATCGTCAAAGACCCAGCCAAATACAACTTACCCACATGGATGTTTAATCGCAGAAAAGACTCAGACTCGGGAAAAGACCTACACCTGATAAGTGCAGACCTTGTTCTGAGAACCAAAACTGACATAGACGACGCCAAAAACATCCGGTCATGGCGCGGATACCGCCACGCATATGGTCTCAAAGTTCGCGGACAAAGAACCAAGACCACGGGCAGATCAGGTAAATCCTTGGGCGTCAAGAAGAAGACCCTCATGGGTGGCAAACCTGGCGGCGCCCCAGCAGCAGCTGAAGGAGGCAAATAAACATGGGCGATCCTAAAAGGCAAAGAAGAAAGTTCGATACTCCACGTTTCCCCTGGCGCAAAGACATCCTAGACGAAGAACTTAAACTCCTAGGCACTTACGGCTTGCGAAACAAGCATGAACTTTGGCGACACGAAACCCAACTTAGCAAATTCAGAGGAATCGCACGTTCACTCATCGGTAGACCCGCGGAGGAACGTATGAAAATGGAAAATGAACTCCTTACCCGTCTGAAGAAGATCGGCATCCTCCAAGAAACGGCCGTGCTAGACGACGTGTTGGACTTATCCATTGAAGACCTTCTGGAACGCAGACTTCAAACTTTAGTTTTCAGAAAGACCTTAACAAAAACCGTTCACCAAGCAAGGCAACTAATTACACACAGACACATAGCGCTGGATGGAAAAAGAGTCACCGTTCCAGGATACCTTGTCTCACGCGAAGAAGAAAAAACCCTCAACTATGCAGCTGACAGCCAATTCATTGACGTAGCGCATCCAACCCGCGTTGCAATGACCGTTGTGGTTAAACCACGCCAGATTCCTCAACAACGCGACAGACGCAGAGGCGGAAGAGGCGGTAGATTTTGAGCGGTAGCAGCAAACGTAACGAGAAGTGGGGCGTAGTCCACATCTTCAGCTCCTACAACAATACCTTAATCCACATAACTGACATATCAGGCGCAGAAACCATCGCCCGCACAAGCGGAGGCATGTTCGTCAAAGCAGACCGCATGGAATCCTCACCATACGCAGCCATGCGCGCAGCAACCGGAGCAGCAGAAGTCGCAAGAGACAAAGGCATAACCGCCATCCACATTAAAGTCCGCGCTCCAGGCGGCTCCGGACCACGAACGCCCGGACCAGGCGCACAAGCAGCCATCAGAGCCTTTGCCCGCTTCGGATTCCGCATCGAACGCATCGAAGAAGTCACACCCATCCCACACGACGGCACACGCAGACCAGGCGGCAGAAGAGGCAGACGCGTATAGTCGCCTAACTTTCCCTTTCATTCATAGAAAAATTGAAATAAAACCACCACAGCTTTGTCAATCGACAACGCTTTGTCACGGTCACTTGTGGAGTGTAAGTAAGTGAAAATTGAAGTGCTCGAAAAAGACGCAACGACCATTCGAATCGCCGTCAAAGGCGCAGACGTTCCTTTAATGAATGCTCTGCGACGCATCGGACTAGCTGAAGTTCCAGCTATGGCTATTGACGAAGTTGTTATGATTGAGAATTCTTCGATTCTACAGGATGAAATGATCGCCCACAGACTAGGTCTTGTTCCGTTGAAAACTGATCTAGATAACTACAGCCTGCCCGAAGATTGCGAATGCAAAAGTGAATTTGGCTGCGGTCAATGCCGAGTTACGCTTACACTAAATGCCGAAGCCACCGAAGGCACCCGACCGGTGTACTCAGGCGAGTTAGTTTCCGAAAACTCCGAAGTAGTGCCCGTTTCCGATAAAATCCCAATTCTGAAATTAGCAAAAGGACAAAAGCTCAAACTTGAAGCATACGCGAGATTGGGTCAAGGCAAGAACCATGCCAAATGGCAACCCGTTTGCGTTTGCGCATACAAATATTACCCGAAAATTCAAGTTCCCAAAGAAAAATGCGAGGACTGCACAAAATGCGCCGACATCTGCTCCAAGAAAGTACTTGCCATGAAGGGCGAAAAAGTCGATGTCCGCGACCTCTTAGCATGTAACCTCTGCATGGACTGCGTGGAAGCTTGCCCCAAAAAAGAAGAGGGCATTCAAGTCGGGTGGGAAAAGGACGATTTCATAATGAACATAGAAACCAACGGTGTGCTTACTCCCGAAAGAGTCTTACAAGAAGCAACAAAAATTTTGGATAAACAACTTAACGAATTTGAAGAGCAGCTAAAGGTAGAAGTACAATGAGAGAAACAAAATCGACCAATCCAGAAATAATCCAACTTATTCAATTCCTCAAGAAACAAAGCAAAGCCAAAGATGCAGGTATCTGGCTATCCGTCGCAGAAAACTTGGCTAGACCAAGCAGGCAACGTGTCGCGGTGAACCTGAGCAAAATAAACAGGTACACCAAAAAGAACGCTACCATAGTTGTGCCCGGTAAAGTTCTTGCTTCAGGAACCTTGGATCACGCTGTTACGGTTGCAGCGTTCGGCGCATCCGACAAAGCTAAAGAGAAAATGGCAGCCGTTAAAGCAAAGTATCTCTCAATTCCAGAGCTTATAGAAAAGAATCCTCAAGGCTCTAACGTTATCATAATTAGGTGATAAGATGCAAGCAGCAAAAACATCCGGAGTTGCAGTTGTAAACGGCGAAGGCCTCATCTTGGGCCGTATGTGCAGCAAAATCGCTAAACGGCTTCTCAATGGCGAACAAATAATCATAGTTAACGCCGAAAAAGTCATAATCTCCGGCAAACGAAAAAGCAAGGTGGCAGAAGCCCACAAATTCCTAGAAGTAGGAGCTCCAGACCGCGGTCCGTTCCACAGCCGAAGACCCGACCGCATCGTCCGCAAAACAGTCCGCGGAATGGTGCCATGGGCGCAACCAAAAGGAAAACTCGCTTACAAACGATTGAAGGTATATTTGGGCATACCACTTGAGCTTAAAGACCGCCCGCTTGA
This sequence comes from Candidatus Bathyarchaeota archaeon, assembly GCA_017883615.1. Lineage (GTDB taxonomy): Archaea > Thermoproteota > Bathyarchaeia > Bathyarchaeales > Bathycorpusculaceae > JADGNF01. The sequence continues at coordinate 12,365 of JADGNF010000028.1, read as the reverse complement.
AACTATTGAGCAAGCTAACGCAGCCAAGCTAACTGGGCCTCATTTTACACTTGGAGAATTAGCAGTAGAAATCGGATGGAACAAAGGTGCATAAGTATGCCAGGTAAGAAAGTACTCGTCGTAAGTGGAAAAAGAAAAACCGCTACAGCCCGTGCCGTCATAAAGCAAGGCGTCGGAAAAGTCCGCGTAAACAAAACACCAGTGGAGATTTTTGAACCGGCAATTGCCCGCGAAAAGATCATGGAGCCACTTCTGCAAGCAGGAGACTCCGTTTGGAAACAGCTGGACATGGACGTAAAAGCTCAGGGTGGCGGATATATGGGTCAAGCGGAGGCAGCACGAATGGCAATTGCCAACGGGCTGTTGAAGTGGACCAAGAGCAGTCATCTACGCACAGTCTTTACCGAATACGACCGAACCATGGTTGCTGGCGATGCCAGAGCAAAAGAATCAAAGAAGGTCGGCGGTGCAGGCGCAAGATCTAAGGAACAGAAGAGTTACAGGTAAGGAGATAAGAAACCGATGATTATCCCCGTTAGATGCTTCACCTGCGGCAAACTCGTTGGCGACAAATGGGAAGAATTCGCCAGAAGAATCCGAACAGGTGAAAATGCCAAAGACGTTCTGGATAGTCTTGGCGTAAAACGCTACTGTTGCAGACGCATGCTTCTGTCAAACGTGGAAATCATCGACGAAATTCTCCGGTTTACCGAAGAAGCCGAAAAACGTAAAGAAGCTCGTAACCTCGGATAGCTTCATTCTGTACCTTTCCCAGTTTTGTTTTTTAAAACTGGGTAGCCAAAATTCAAAAATTTTGTTTTCATTTTCGGCATTTCACTTAGTAAAATGTTGGTTTTCAGCGGTTTTTATGTTTAGCAATCGCCTGGACAGCAATTTCAAGGCATTTGTTTATAAGGGGGTTTCGCCGAAACTATTCGCCGTGCAGCTCGCAGTGCCGAGAGATGCGTCTATTGATATGTTTCATAACTCGTAATATAGGTTAAATGTACTCTCGTGAAAATACATTAACAATAAAACACAAACAGGAATGAAGATGAAAGTCATGAAAAAAAGTGGAGAAGAGGAGAAGGTTAAGCAAATCCTGACAGACAAAAGGCTGTCTGCAATTAAGACCATGTTGGAGAAAGACCACGCAATTGACTGCCTTTTGCTGCTCTACATAAACCGCGGAAAATGGAAAGACGCTAAAGACTTCATGCGGGAAAATAACTTGACTTTGAGCGACGGGACCTTCAGATCAAGAATGATTGAAATCGAAGATCTTGGTTTAGCAAAAAGTGAACGCATTGATCCTCTCAAGAAGTATTATCTGAGTACGCCTCTTGGAGAGAAAGTTGCGAAGCTTCTTCTCGGTTTCTTTGACACGGTCGAAGCTTCATAAGAAGCATATGACAGTTTGATAGTTGTATGCTTTATTTTCCAGTTTTTTAGCATGTGTCCCTTTCGTGGGGATTTTTCTTTTTTGCTGTAGCTCTGTTCAACACACAACCACTACAGTGTCGTGCGACACAAGATTTAAATTGGCTTTCGCTTTCCTCAAGTAACACAAAAACATCGGAGGAAAAATTGAAAATGAAAAACTTTAGGACCATAAAGAAAAACGCGAAAGCCCTTAGCCCCGTAGTCGCATCGATTATCCTCATTGCTGTCACCGTAGCCGTCAGCGTTGTCGTTGCTGCCTGGATGGGTGGAATGACGACTAGCTTGATGGGCAGTGCAGAGCAAGTACAAATCACAAACATCGGCTTCAATAGTGGTACCAATGCAATAGTTGTTACAGTTCAGAATACTGGCAACGGCGCAATAACCATACGAAATGCATTCGTGAACGGGAATGACGTTTCGTCTGGAATGACATGCAACCTAACACCAGTCGGAAACTTCACCCTTCCTAAAGGAAGCACTATGACTGTTACTTTGACAGGAACCACATTAGTTTCAGGCACCGAATATCAAGTAAAGCTGTCTACCACAAAAGGCACCAATACCGTCAACACAGCATCATTCAGCAACCCATCTTAAACATCCAGCTTTAGAAATTTAGTGAATTTGGGGCAGAGGGTGGAAACGGACTTTTCACCTAACTTCCCTTTCCTTTGTTTCCCAATAACTTGATAGGAGAAAAAACTCATGGTCGTTGAAATAAAAGAATACCAATCAGCCGAACAATTAGCCGAACGCCTCGACAAAGAAATAGGCGACACCAAAAGCACCCTCGGAGAGTACCTGCGGCGCTTAGACGAAATCCGCATCTTAGCCGAGAAAAGCAAAAAGATCCGGGAAGTCGTCCTCAAACTTGCCGGCAAAAAAGGCCAAACAGAATCGCTGGGCGAAGTAAACGTCGGCAGCCTAAACATTATCCTGGACGCTAACCCCTTCCACGAATTAACCGCCATAGAACAGGTCGTGCGCAGCTTCCAAGAACGCTTGCTCGTTTTGCAAAAAGCGCGTGAAGCTCTCAAATGGCTTGATCAACTTGGCGATACTGACGGACTCAAGTACCTCGTGGTGGAAAACGAAGGCGTCCCAGAACGAATCCTGTTCAAACTATCTTAGGCGCTGAATGGATGAAAGGAGACCCGCTGGAATGAGCAACCAAGCAAGTGCCTTCGCCCTTAGAAACGCTTTGGGTGAGATAAAAAACGTCTGCCCAGACGTTACCAATACCTTCATTTTTAGAGCAAACGGCGAAGTCGTTGCACAAGACCAGAACACGCCGCAAATAGCCATTAACAACGTACAAGAAAGTTTTAGGAACTTAACCGAGAAATCAAATGTCTTAGGCGACTTGGAATCGGTTTCCTTCAAGGGACAAAAAGCCCGCGCAAACATTACGCGGTTTCAGGATTTTTACATTGCTAACGTAGCGTCCAACGAAGTGGACGAGAAAACTGTAACCAACTTGACCAGAATAATGATTCCAACTATGTTGCGTCTTGTAGAGCAGATGTATCCGTCCCAAGGTAACGCCAAAGAACCTCTTCCCACACCGGAACTTAAGCCGCAAAGAATTTCAAGTCCGGAAATCTATGCACCAAAGCCGTCAGAGTTGAAGCGAGTTCCATTCACAGTAGAAAACTTTGGTTTTGGTTCTTTCCTAAAAGACAGTGACATCGTTCTACTTGATACGGCTTTGATTGCGCAATGGAACGAAACTTTTGGCAATGATCAGATCACTAAGATCTCAGTTGAGAACCCACTTACACACAAGTGTGTGGTTTGTCAATTTAAGCCCTTCAAAGAGTCAAAGTTTGAAGGCAAAGGAATTGTTCAATTGTCCGATAAAATCCAGACTGAGTTAGGCATAAAAAAAGGTGCGAAAATACTGATAAAACCTATATCAGACCCCACAGAAATCGAGACTTCAACCTCTAACCAACCTGACAAGATAATAATCCCCGAAGCTAAACCCACGGCGCAAAAACCAGAATCGTTTGGTGGCCGTCAGGGCCACTTTTCGACCCCGAATATTCCCGTTAACCAATTCATAGTGGAAAACGCCGGCGGAATGGGCGGTCTCTTAGGAGGTAACGATTTCGCGCGGGTTGACACTGGAATATTGGTTCAGTGGCAGGAGCTATTTGGCGACAAGAAAATCGAGCAGATTACGATCGAAGAAACGGTGGCTGGACGGAAACTTGTCTGCAAATTTAAGCCTATGAAGGGTTCGGATTTGGAAGGCAAGGGCATAATTCAGTTGCCGGAGAAGATTCAACAGGCGCTGCAGATTAAGAAAGGCGCGTTAGTTGTTGTTAAGCCGGTTGTGGAGGAGTAAGTGTGGTTAAGAAAAAGGACGTTTCTGAAAACATGATGGGCGATGAAGACATAGTGATTTCGGCTTCGGAAATCCCGGACCCAACAAAGGTCAACAACGAGGATTTGCATTATGAAAGTTTGTTTGCTTCTGCTCAGGAAATCCGCAAGAACCCTGACGTGCTTGGCTATATCTTGCGGGGCGAATCCAATGCCACAGTAGACCTGCACGAACCCGAAAAAATTGTGGAATACGCTATAATGTCGTCCCAGGCTTTTGAAAGCTCGAAGATGATGATGGAGTCGCTGGGTTTGGGGACGATCGAAAACATAGTTGTTGAAGGAAAAAACCTCAAAGTTTTCTGCTTAGGCTTGGGTGAAAACAAGCTTAGCGTTTTCATGCAGAAAGCGGCACCACACGACTGGCTGCTGGAAACATTTTTGTATAAACCATAACTTTTTCTTCGGATTCTTCTTCCTTATTTTTGTCTGTAACTGCAAAGTTTCTTTGTTCTTTTGTAAAGTTTCTCAATTGAGATTGGACCCATGTGTCCTTTGGAAAAACCTGCTTAGCGTTATCACAAGCAAAGTTGTTTCTGACGAAAAACATTAGTAAAAAAGAAAAGATTGGAGGTTTTTTTGTTTCTTACTTCAGCGCCAACAGACCTTTTTTGACGTTTTCCGCGATTTGTGCCCCAAGCGCCATTTGAACTCCAACTGCGGACCATTTTGCTAACTCGTCAAGGTCTGCTTTCTCTAGCATCGACGGCTCTTTTTTTAGGTGGTTTCTGGTTTGGCGGTCGAGAAATGCTTTGGCGGCTGGTCCGAGTTCTTCTGATAGCACGGCTAAGCATTCTTTCTCGATTGTCATGGATTGTTTGTCTCCTCTGGTTGGTCTCCTTCTTTGCTGAGGGCTTCGGTCATGCGGAAAGCGTTGACCATTCTTCTGAAGGCGTTGACGAGTTCGTCGATTTCGTCGCCGGTTTTTACGTCGATGTTTTGTTTGAGGTAGTATCTTTGGTTTAGGTCTCCTAGGCTTACTTTGTGGGCGATGTCAGCGAGTTTTTTTAGTGGGTTTGTGATGCGGTTTCCCATGATTACGGATAGGGCGACTGAGGCTGCGGATGCTGCTCCAAGAAACGCCACGGCGGTGATTAGGCTGATGTTGGCGTAGTTTTGGGCTTCCAGTGTTGCTGCGTCTACGTTGGCGACTGTTGCGTTGCGGACTTCGGCGAGTTTGACGTCGGCTTGGCTTACTGCGCCCATTAGGGTGGTTAGTTGTCCCCAAATGTCTTCGTATTTGGTGGAGCTGTTTGTGATGTATATGCTGTATACTTGGCTGATTGCGCCGTTAATTTGGTTTGAGTCTAGTTGGACGACCGTGTCAAATTTGGCTGATAGGTTTGGGTTGTCTGCTAGTGCGGTTTGGAGGTATTCTTCTGCTGGTACCATGATGTTTGCGCTGTTTACTATGATTTGTTCGCCTTGGGCTGTTTTGTCGGTGCTGTACATGATTGTGCCGAATTGTTTTTGGTCTAGGCCGGATTGGAAGGCGTAGGCGTAGTTGTTGATTTCTACTTGTTTTTTGACGTTGTTTTGGAGGTCTGCCATTTTGGTGGTGTTGTAGGTTATGGTTGCGCCTGCGGCTACGAAGAGTGCGACTATCAAAAGGTATGAGAGCAATAGTTTACGTTTGATTTTCATTTCTATATTCACCTCACTTGGTCGTTTTGTAGTCAAGGTTTTGGTGTCTGATTACATACGACACGATATGTAGAGTGCCTGCGTGTTGAGCCTTAATAAGCATTGTCGCTTTCTGAGTTGTACTGGACACCCGTTCAACAACAATACACGGAATTATCAAAATTCGAATTTTTCCGGTTTGGGCATTTTTCGGCTTGATGGGGGCATAATCTTTATATTTAAAATGCAGTTCCCCTTTTCGTTCAGAGGGTAAACGGGATGAACGTAGCATTTGAAAGCAATGTTTACGGTGGTTGCTGTAGATTAGAATCTGGAAAAGACTCTGGATCGCTCTTTGACTGAGCAGTTAACCAACTTGCTTTGTTTTGTGGTTTGGTTGCTGTTGGTTTTGGATGTGAAAAATATATGAACTCAAGCACCCTGTTAGATATCGTGACGCTGCGTCATCCTGAGATCCAAAATGTTAACGGAGAAGAATAGAATGCATAAAAAACTCCTCATACCAGGTCCCACAGAAGTAAGCCCGCAAATACTCCAAGAACAAACTCGCCTCATGATGGGTCACCGGAGCAAAGAATTCAGCGATTTCTATGGCGGAATCGGGGGCAAGCTTGCCAAGTTCTTCGAGTTACCTTCAGACTACAAGCCGACTACCACGACGTCTTCGGGTACTTTGTGGTTTGATATCGTTGGCAGATGCATCGTTAAGAAGAAGGCGCTTTGTTGCTTAAATGGCGCTTTTAGTCAGCGGTTTGGCGAAATTGTTCGTAACTGTGGCAAGGAGGCTGATTTCATTGAGGCGGAGTGGGGTAGCGTTGTTAAGCCTGATGCAGTGGCGGAGAAACTGGAAACGGGCGAGTATGATACGGTTACGATGTGCCATAACGAGTCTTCGACGGGTGCCAGAAGTCCGGTTGCTGAAGTTGGTAAGTTGTTGAAGAAGGATTATCCGGATGTTATGTTTACGGTTGACAGCGTTTCCTCGATGGGTGGGGATTGGACTTTGCCGCATGAGATGGGCGTCGACATACTTTTTGCGTCAACCCAGAAGTGTTTTGCGCTTCCACCTGGTTTAGCCATTGCGTTTGTTAATGAGAGGGCTTTGGAGCGAGCCAAAGAAATCCCCAACCGAGGCGGCTACACCGACATTTTGGAGATATTTGAGTTTGAAAAGAAGCATCAAACGCCCTTTACCCCCAACGTTTCGCTGCTCTATGCATTGGACAAACGCTTAGACCTAATGCTTGAGGAGACGTATCCGCGCATTTACCAGCGGCATCAGGATATGGCAGCTCTGACCCAGAAATGGGCCAAAAAACACTTCGAAATGTTCCCTGAAAAAGGCTACGAATCCATAACAGTTTCCTGCATCAAAAACACCCAAGGTAAAAACGTGAAGGAGCTAAACCAAAAGCTCGCCGAAAAAGGCTTAGAAATCAGCAACGGCTATGGTAAGCTTGCGGAAAAGACTTTCCGCATTGGGCACATGGGCGAATGGACAGTTCCGGGAATACAGCAGGCGCTTGATTGGATAGATGAAATTTGGGGCTTAGCAAAGTGACAGTTCGAGTTCTTATTAGCGACCCAATCTTCGATGAAGGCATAAGGCTGCTTGAGCAGAAAGGCTTCCAAGTCACCAAAGGTTGGGATCTGCCTAAAGCGGAACTGCTAAACATAATTGGCGAGTACGATGCGTTAATCGTGCGTTCAGCAACCAAGGTCAACGCTGATTTGATCAGTAAAGCCAAGAAGCTCAGAGTTATCGGACGTGCGGGTGACGGTTTAGATAACGTAGACCAAGAGGCTGCAATGAAGCAGGGCATAATTGTTGTAAACACTCCTCACATCGCTTCAACGAGCGTTGCGGAACTCGCCATTGGTTACATACTTTCGCTTGCCCGAGGAATTGTCGAGAGTGCCGTTTCTTTGCGGGAAGGCAAATGGCTTAAAGAAGAATCTATGGGAACCGAAGTTAGCGGCAAGACGTTAGGAATTATTGGTTGCGGAAGTATTGGCAGGGAAGTCAAAAGGCTTGCTCAATGTTTAGGCATGAATGTCATAACTGTTGACGTGTGCGTTAGCGAAGAGTTTGTTCCTCTCGACAAGATGCTTCCAAATGCGGATTTCATCTCTATCCATGTTCCGCTCACGCCGCATACGAGGCATTTGATTTCGAGCAAAGAATTTACTAAGATGAAAACGGGCGTTATGCTAGTTAACTGTAGTCGCGGTGGCATTGTTGATGAGGATGCCCTCTATGATGCGTTGGTTAAGGGTAAGGTGAAGGCGGCTGCTTTGGATGTTTTTGAAAAGGAGCCTCCAAACAACAACAAGCTGCTTAAGCTCAAGAACGTCTATGCGACGCCTCATGTTGGTGCTCAAACTTGGGAAGCTCAGTTAAGGACGAGTGAGCAGATAGCTAAAAAGGTTATAGATGCACTAGTATAGGTTGGGTTGAATTGTTATGGTTGACGTTAGGCCTTTTAGAGTCATAAGGTACGCTGAGAAAGCAGGGAACCTCAAAAACCTGATCACGCAACCTTACGATAAGATTAACCAAGATATGCAACGGGAATACTACGAGAAATCTCCCTACAACTATTGTCGTCTGATTTTGCCGTTGGAAGAGAACCGTTACGAGACTGTGCATCAGCGTCTTTATGAATGGTTAAATGAGCGCGTTTTGGCTAAGGATGAGGAGCCCGCAGTTTTTGTTTGTCGGCAGGAATTTCGTTTGGATGGCCAGAACTGCTGTCGCACGGGGTTGATTGCTGCTTTAAGGCTTTATGCTTACGCGGAAGGCATGGTCTTTCCTCATGAAACTACTTATGCGGCGCCCAAAGCGGATCGCCTTAACATGCTGCGTAATATCCAAAAAGACCTTGAACCCGTTTTCCTCATTTATTCTGATCCCGAAAAGAAGACTTTGGATTTTTTCGAGGAGACCGCCAAGACAAAGCCATCCATGGAGGTTGAAGATGAATTCCGTGTTGTCCACAAGGTTTGGCGGGTTGTGGACCCAAAAAAGATTGCTTTGGTGCAGAAAGTTCTGGAGCCCAAGAAATTAGTAATCACCGATGGGCATCATCGTTACGAGAGCGCATTGGCGTATCGTGATGAGTGTCGCAAGCAGGTGGAGTGGACTGAGGATTCGGCGTTTAATTTCCACATGAGCTACATGGTGCCTGTTCAGGATGACGGTTTAGTGATTTTGCCCACGCATAGGCTGCTTCGTAAGTTCGATTTGACTATCGACACGTTGGAGGCGCTTGCATTGTACTTTGACATTTCGGAGTTGACGCCTCTGGTTTCTGCGGTTGAGGCTTTCTTGCGGGAACACAAAGCTGAACACGCTTTCGCCATTTACGACGGAACCAAAGCATACGGGTTGCTGCTCAAAGATGAGCGGAAAATTCAGAAGCTTGCCGATCCACATGCTTCAAACGGTGTTCGTCTTCTTGATGTTGTTATCCTCAAAGATGTGGTTTTCAAGATCATGATGAAGACTGGCGAGCTGAAAATTGAGGAAGACATTCTTTACGAGCGGAGTATGCGGGTTGCGATGGAAAAGATCGATAGCGGCGAGGCAAAGTTGGCTTTTCTAGTTAATCCCATCAGTCCGGAAGTGGTTTGGCAGGTTGCTCAAAAACGTCAGCGGCTGCCTGAAAAGTCAACTGATTTTTATCCTAAGCCTGCTTCGGGGTTGACCATGATGGATATTGCGACTGAAGAGAAGCTTTGAGCTTGTTTGGGTTTTGGAGTCTGGTTGCAAGTCTTTGCAGAAGGCAAGTCGTAATTTTGTCCAGCAGCTAAAACTGTTTTACCTTTTTCTGGAAACTTTTATAAGGTTACTCTTAAGAAACCTTCCGGCTGAACAAATGTTGAGGTATTAACGTGAGTGAAATTAGTCCATTCAAAAAATACGTTGCTGAACTCATCGGAACAATGGTGCTTGTGCTTATGGGTTGCGGAAGTGCGGTGATTGCTGGTAGGAACTTTGGTGGCATAGGCGGTTTGGCTGGTAATGGGAACGTTGGTATTGCTTTGGCTTTCGGTTTAGCCGTGCTTGTGATGGTTTATGCGATTGGGGGCATTTCTGGGTGTCACATAAATCCTGCTATTTCGATTTCGATGTTGGCTGCTGGCAAATTAAGCGTTAAGGATACGGTTGGGTACGTGGTTTTCCAGTGCGTTGGTGGGGTAATTGGTGCTGGGCTGCTGTATGCGATTGCGAGTGGTCTTCCCTCTTACAGTTTGGCTGTTAATGGCTTGGGACAAAACGGGTTTGGTTCCGCTTCTCCTGCTGGGTACTCTATGGTTGCTGCGTTCGTCGCTGAAGTGGTGTTAACGTTCATTTTCCTGATGGTGATTTTTGGTGCAACAAGTGAGAGTGCGCCTAAAGGGTTTGCTGGAATAGCCATTGGGTTGAGCTTAACGCTGATTCACTTGGTTGGAATTCCCATAACTGGAACATCTGTTAATCCTGCAAGGAGCTTAGGACCTGCGGCATTCGTTGGCGGAACTGCGTTGAATCAACTTTGGCTGTTCATTGCTGCACCGATAATTGGCGGACTCATTGCTGCTGCGGTTTGGAAATTCCTGAAATAAAATTCAGCATAAAGTCTTCGGTTTCTCCGAAGAATATTCTTCTTTTTTGTTGTTACTTTAAGAATTTAGTTGGTTGACGTTTGAAGCGTTTTTTGCATTGCAGGCTGCAAAAGTGGATTGTTTCGCCTTCATAAGTGATTTTGAACTTAGCAGTATCATCGTTCAGAACCATTCCGCAGACTGGGTCTCTAAACATAATCTTTGTCCTTGACCTCAAAAGAGATTGGATTTTGTGCCTTTTATGGTTGTTGGTTTAAAAAAAGCCAACAATAGGCGAATCTTGTGAGTTCTGAGTTCCGGTGGATTTGAGTTCTTCGATCTTGGTCTTCGTGATAGCTTTGATGTTGTTGAAGTTGCTCATTTCTCCGTAGCTGACCAACGAGATAGCTGTGCCGTCGCATCCTTTGCGTGCTGTTCTGCCTGTTCTGTGGAAGTAGACTTGTGGTTCTGCGGGGATGTCGAAATTGATTATGTGGGTGATACCTTCGATGTCTAAGCCTCTTGCTGCGACGTCTGTTGCGATGAGTAGGTTTAGTTTGCCCGCTCGGAAAGCGTTTATGGCTCGTTCTCTTTGTGGTTGTGTGTAGCCTGCGTGGAGTGCTTGCGTGCGGTAGCCTTTTTGGGCTAGGCGGTCTGCTATTTTGCTTGTTTCGTGGCGTGTTCTGCAGAAGACGATTGCGCGTTCTACGTTGTTTTCGTGTAGGATGGTGCATAGGGTGTCGAATTTTGCGCCTTGGTTGACGACGGTGTAGTATTGTTTCATTTGGGTTAGGCCGATTTCGTCTTTGCTCACGAAGATTTTGATTGGGTTCTTCATGTATCGGTTGGCGACGTTCATGACGGTTTTGTCGATGGTTGCTGAGAATAGGCTTGTTTGTCTGTCTGCTGGTACTCTGGAAAGTATGAAGCTGATGTCTTCGATGAAGCCCATGTCTAGCATGCGGTCTGCTTCGTCGAGGACTACGATTTTGACGCTAGATAGGTCTAGCTTGCGTCTTTCCATGAGGTCGATTAATCTTCCGGGTGTGCCAACGACGATTTGAGCGCCGTTTTGCAGTTCGTGGATTTGCCTCTCTATTGAGGCGCCGCCGTAAACTGGCAGAACTCTAAGTCTGCGGTATTTGGCGAATTGAGCCATGTTGTCTGCGACTTGCAGGGCGAGTTCCCGTGTTGGGACTATGATGAGGCCTTGTACTCTTCTGAGTTGGGCGTCTATGCGTTCCACCATGGGTAGACCGAACGCGGCGGTTTTGCCGGTTCCGGTTTGGGCTTGTCCGATGATGTCTTTGCCTTCGAGCAAGGGCATTATCGCTTGAGCTTGGATTGGAAAAAGAGTGTCGTATCCGAGCTCTTTTATGCTTTTAAAAACTTCCATACTCAATGGTAAGTCTTTAAATGATTGACTTTGTAACGTTTTTGTTTTCTCCTATCACAAACGTGCATCATGCATTTAATCAAAAGCTTCTAGTTTGGAGCTTCATTTTGTTACATGAGTTAATGTGATATAGCATCACGTTCGGTTGCCACATATAAAAACGTTTAGCATAGATTGAGGTTATTTTTCCATTTAGGCGCTGGTTTGCGGTCTAAAATGAAGTTGGTTTGATAAGTGCTTTTTTCTAATATTTTGTTGATTTTGCTAGATTCGAGGCAATAGGCGATTGTGATTTAATAGAGTTATCCGGCGTGAGGGGTCTGGACAGCTATCCACTTTAAATAAAGTGAGCAATTATTGAAGATACTGCCGAAAGCTGTGAGGTGCGTTAACTTGAGCTGCAAACATAATGTGAAAAAGACTCATGTTTCATTCGTCGAATTTGACGATGTCAACACCGCGAAATTGGCGAAAGACAGCAAGTATTTTGGCGAAGGCAACTCCAAAGAAAGAGTGCTAGAGTTCGATTTCGAATACTGTCTTGGCTGCGGTCTAAGATTACTCGATGGGAAACCAATCATGACCAGAGACATTTTAGAGCAAGAGTTCGAAAGACTAGTTATCCAAGCAAGAAAAAACAACTATGTAAGCTCTGAGCAAACAACTCTACAACATACCGATTTTGAAACATTCGAACGACTAATGAAGTGCGCATTAGAGTTTGGCAAACTCAGAGAAGCTCAGACCTGCCCTCGTTAGCTTGTATTGAGCCTAACGCAATGGAAATGCTGGGTTAGATTGCGAATCGTTGGTGTGTTATGATCGGGAGTTTCTTGAGAGTTCTGGTTTTGCGCAGCTGTCTGAACCGTTATGGCTACGTTCGTTTCGGACGCTTCTGTTTGTT